>JAEYYQ010000235.1 GCA_023428365.1 Pseudomonadota bacterium
ACGACACCTGGGTGATGGCATGTTGTTCTCACGTAAAAAGACGCAAATGCCGGCAGCCGACACCGCGCTCCGTGGGCGGCCGGACCCGATCCCTACGGCGAAGACGCATTTTGTCAACGGACGGCCGTTGAAGGGGCCTTATCCCGCAGGCCTGGAGACGGCTATCTTCGGGTTGGGATGCTTCTGGGGCGCAGAACGCAAGTTCTGGCAGCTCGGCGACGGTATTTGGACGACGGCGGCCGGCTACGCAGCTGGCTATACGCCAAATCCGACGTATGAGGAGGTGTGCTCCGGCAGCACCGGCCATAACGAGGTGGTCATGGTGGTGTTCGACCCGAAAGTCATCAGCTACGAGCAGTTGCTGAAGGTCTTCTGGGAAAGCCACGATCCGACCCAGGGCATGCGCCAGGGCAACGATGTCGGGACGCAGTACCGGTCAGGCATCTATGTAACGACGCCGGAGCAGCGAGCCGCTGCAGAAGCCTCGAAGGCCGCCTACCAGCGGGTGCTGTCGGCAAACGGCTACGGCGAGATCACAACCGAGATTCTGGATGCGCCGGAGTTCTATTTTGCCGAGGACTATCATCAGCAGTATCTCGCGAAGGTCCCACAAGGCTATTGCGGGCTGGGCGGAACTGGCCTGTCGTGCCCGATCGGCACCGGCGTCAAGGCTGGGACATAGATCTCGAGAAGGTTATGTAAGAGAACGCCCGGCCGCTCGCAGCCGGGCGTTTCTTATTTCTTCTGCACCGATGTCGCCTGAGTGGCAGGTGCCGGGGCATCGAGAACCGCCTGACACTCGTTCGGCAGTTGAGCCATTGTCATCGGTGGCGCTGGCGGGCGCGGTTTGGTTGGCGGCGGCTTTGGCGGAGCGGCGAGCAAAGCCATCCAGTCAGACAGCTCTTTTCCGCACGTGTCACCCGTGGGCGTCGTGGCTTGCGGCTTACACGTCGGGCTATCCTTGGGGCAGCCGATGCGAATGTGGAAATGGTAGTGGTGACCCCACGTGGGACGGACCTTGGACAGCCAGGCGCGATCCGCTCCATTCGCGTTGCCGGCGCCTTCGCAGAGCGCTTTCTTGATCGCGGGGTGGACCAGAACACGCTCGACTTCGGGATAGGACGCGGCGCGCTTGATCAGGCGGACGTGTCGGTCCGACCAGATCTGGGGATCGACCGACAATTTATCGCGCAGCATCGAGGTTGCTGACAGGTCTTCGCGCTCTCGTTCCGTGAGACGCCGATCCGGCATTGGCGTGAACCAGATGTCGGCGTCGAGGCCGATTTGATGGCTGGCGTGACCAGTGAGCATCGGGCCGCCGCGAGGTTGCGAAATGTCGCCGACAAGAAGTCCCGCCCAACCGTCGTGCTTCTGGCTTTCGGTTGCCAGCCGCTGCACGAGGGCGATCAGCTGCGGATGGCCCCAGTTCCGGTTGCGTGACAGCCGCATCGCTTGCCACGCTGGCCCATCGATTGCGATAGGCTTTGCGCCGGCCAGGCAGCCTTTTGCGTAGAAGCCGATAGAGCGCGTGGCCAGTGACGCCGGCTCTGCTTTCCGTCCGAACAGTTCTTTGGCTGGTGTGACAGCCGGAGCCGGTTTCACGGTGGCGCCAACAGTGGCAGAAGTTTTTTCGGCGGGCTTGTCCGGGGCCGATTGTGCGAACGCTGCTGCCAAAGTACATGGCGTGAGCAGCGCAGTGAGGATGATGAGCTTGAAGCGCATGAACCTGCTTTGCTGATTTGCCCAGAAAGGTCTTTGTCTAAACGAATTCACGGCCGAAATGAGGCCCTGCGTCAACGATAGCATGGCGGCAAGCTATGAAGAGATCGATGACGCCTCGAAAAAAGATGCAAGAACGCGAGTTTACCAACTCAATGGACGATCTTCTTCAAAGTGGGCCTGAGACTGCGGGCGTGCGATTAATTCTCGCACACGGCGCAGGCGGTGCCATGAGCAGTCCGTTCATGGAAACGATGGCTGGGATGCTGGCCAAGCGGCACATCGCGGTGACGCGGTTCGAGTTCGCCTACATGGCCGCACGGCGCAATGGGGGCAAGCGGCGTCCGCCGCCGCGAGCCGAGCTGCTTTGTCCCGAATATCGCGAACTCGTCGAGACGGTGTCAGCTGGTCTGCCGCCGGGGCAGAAACTGTTCATTGGTGGCAAATCCATGGGTGGCCGCGTTGCGAGCATGATCGCCGACGAACTGCTCGGCGCCGGCCGTATTTCTGGGCTGGTTTGCCTTGGCTATCCCTTTCATCCCCCGGGAAAGCCCGAACAACTTCGCACGCAACATCTGGCTGATCTGGCGACGCCGTGCCTGATCGTTCAAGGCGATCGCGATCCATTCGGGAACCGCGAGGAAGTGGAGGGGCTGTCGCTGTCGCCGCAGATCCGGCTTCATTGGGCGAGCGATGGCGATCACGATCTCGGCCCGCGCGGCGGCAAAGGTTTCACACGCCGCGGCAACCTGGAAGCCGCCGCGGATGCGATTGAGGCATTCGCGACCGAGATCACGCCTTAGGCTGTGGCGGGGGCCGGCTCCGGATCGGGCAGTTTCTGAGGCAGCAAGCATACCGCAAGCAGGATCGCACCAGCGGCAAGAGCCAAAACCTGGAACAGGCGATCAAACCCCCAGCCCTGGTGGATCCACGCGATCAGCGGTAGCGCCAGCGCCAATACGGCGAAGCTGACGACATACCGAACGCCATAGATCGATGCGCGCATTTCAGACCGGGACAGCTTGCCGATCATGTAGTCGTTGATCGGGATCTGGCCGAACGCACCGAGCATGAAGGCGAGGGCGACGATGAGAGCGGCCCAGTCCGTCAGGCCGGGCATCAGGCTGAAGAACACCACTTGGATCAGGGCGACGGCAATGAAGACCCGGCGCGGGCCGTAGCGGTCCAGCAACCGTCCGACGACGACCTGTGCCGCAGAGGCCATGCCAAATACCAGGAATGCCAGCCATCCAATCAGCGTTGCCGATCCGGCGATGCCGCCAAGGCGCTCTTCGAATACTTTGGGCAATGCGAACGTCGTTGACTGGAACACGATGCCGGCCATCGCGGTGGTGAAGAAGATGATGGCCGCCAATCGGATGAGGAGAGCTTTGACATCTGGTGCCAGGGGCGCCGCGGCGTTGGCGGACTTGGCTCGAACCGTTGCCCCCGCAGGGGCCATGTCAGCGCGGAAATGGTAGATATAGGCGAGGCCAATGACGATCGAGACGATGCCAGGCAAGATAAAAGCTGATCGCCAGCCGCCGTTGTCGATGAAGAAGCCGGTGAGCAGCGCTGCGCTGGCAACTCCGAAATTGCCCCACACACCGTTGATGCCGATGGCCATGCCGGTGCCGGTTTTTGACGCGCGTTCGATCAGCAGCGCCAGCCCAACCGGATGATAAATCGCCGCGAATATCCCGACGACGAATAAACCCAATCCGACTTCGAACGGGGTTCGCGCGAAGCCCGTCGCGATTGCTGCGAGCCCGATACCGACGAAGAAGACGGCCATCATGCCTTCGCGGCTCCAGCGGTCGGCGAGCCAGCCAGCCGGCAACGCGAATACGCCGAATGCGATGAAACCAGGTGTCGCGTACGGAATGAGCGCGGAATAACTCATGCCCCATTCGCGCGTCAGCGCGAGCGCAGCAACGGTCGCAAAGACCAGCGTCAGCATATGGTCGAGAAAGTGGCCCACATTCAGAAACAAAAAGTGCAGGCGGTCACGTCTCATCAGCGTCGTCATTCCGTTTCCTCCCAGCCCGAGACGGCTGGTTATTATTCGTATTTCTCAGCAATCGATGCCGCGATCCGATCATCCAGATCCGGACGACCGGCGAATCCGCTCGGATTATCCCGGCTCGGCATCATACGGCGAAAATGCAAAAAGCGCTCGCGAGCAACCGCTTCAAGCCGTGACAGTTCGGCGAGTGGATCAGAATGATCATCGACCCTCAGATTGAGCAGCGGATAGTCCTGCTCATCATGGATCAGAAGGGCGGCTGATTGCTTGCCGCGCTTGTCGCCGCCGGCCCGTTCGCCCGCCTGCATGGCTGCGATGAGCCGGCGGGCAAATGGCATGCTGAGGCCGGCCTCGTAGGTGGCGGCCGTGTCGTCGACGACGTGCTCGTTTGCCAGCATGTTGCCTGCGATGGAATACGTGTCGCCGATCTTGTGCCCGCACCATTCCACGCACTGTTCGCCTGTGAACGCTGCGAACTGGCCCTGGCGATCCATGACATGAACTTGTCGATGCTCGCGGCCATCATCTCCGCCAGTGAGGAACTTGATGGTGTCCTCGGCGCTCGCACCGGCCTGTAAGAGCGCCAATCCCTGTGGTCCGTAGAACGGATTGATGAAGGCTTGAGTGGCGACGGCTCCAACGCCAGTCTTGATGTGTGGAACGAGGGCGCCCGCTGCAAAGAAACAAGTGGCGACGATGATGCCGACCCGGCCTGTTTCATCGTCGCGTGCAATCATAGACCATGTCATCGTGCGCCCTTCCTTTGCCTTGTTCGGTCAGGCGATCGGAACTCTCAATCTACCGCAATGGCCGGCGCTGCCCACCCCGAATCTGTTCGGGAAACGCGGGCAAGCGCTTGAGCTAAGCTTGGACGCTTTTGGGTGATGATACACGGTTCGCCTTGAATTGCCGGAAAATGACCGGTGAGGCGATGACAAGGCCAGACAGGATAGTCGACCAGGAACCCATAATCATTGGCAGTGAGGCGATGGTGATGAGGATGCGCTCCCATGGGACGAGTGGCGCCAAAGCGAAACCGGTAAAGGCGGCCGACATGCCGATGATGGTGAACACGCACCCGATCACGGACGAGAAAAACTCATTCCATGTGAAGCTCGGAACCATCAGTAGCATCGATGGTGAGAACACGAAGACGAACGGCACCATGATCTTACCGAGTGCGAGGCGGAAGGCCGTGTTGCCCGTCCGGAACGGATCGGCGCCTGCCATGCTGGCTCCGGCGTAGGCTGCAATGGCGACCGGCGGCGTGATGTCCGCGAGGATGCCCCAGTAGAAAACGAAGAAGTGAGCAACAAGTGGCGTTACCCCGAGAAGAGCCAGCGCCGGGGCTGCGACAGTCACCATGATGATATAGTTCGCCGTCGTCGGAACCCCGCAGCCCAGCAAAACGCAGACCACGGCGGTCATGACCAGAGTGAAAAACAGGGTCATGTTTGTCATGTCAGGCGAGAAGAAAGGAATGAGGCCTGAGACCGTCGTTGCGGCCTGAGCCGCGAGGGATGTGACGATAAATGAGATTTTGAAGCCAGCGCCTGTCAGCGTGACGACGCCGACGATAATGCCGACCGTGGCCGCCGCAGCGCCGACGGCGATCGCGTATTTGGAGCCGACGATGAAGGCGTCAACCATCTGGTTGACCAGCTTGCGACCGTCGCGGCGTGACAGCACACCGTGCAGCATGAACAACGCCGCGCCGAGGAAGAGCACGAAGTTCCAGCTCACCGGCAGCGACCCGATCAGAAATTTCTCGCGGAGAATTCCAAACGGTGCGCAGATCGCCAATACGGCACCGAATGTCAGGCCGGCAAAATTCCGATTGGCGGCGAGGCCGATCAACATGCAGCCGGTGATCCCCCAGAATGCGGCAAGATAAGGCGTGTAGCCCGAGAACAGGACGACGATCAGGGCGACGAGCGGTGCCAACGTCGGCCAGTCGCGCGCAATCACATCGCGTAGCCGAGGGATTTCGCTAGGCTCCAGTCCGCGCATGCCGGTCTTCTTGGCTTCGAAATGCACCTGACACAGGACACCGAAGAAATGCATAAACGCTGGCACGACCGCAGCAATGATGATTGTCGCGTAGGGCATATTCAGAAATTCGATCATCAGGAATGCCGCAGCACCCATGATTGGCGGCGTGACCTGCCCGCCCGTTGCCGCAGTCGATTCCACCGCCGCTGCGAAATGGCGCTGGTAGCCGAGACGGATCATCATCGGAATCGTGAGCGATCCGACAGTCACCGTGTTGGCGACGGACGAGCCCGAGATCATTCCGAATAGCGCCGAGCCGAAAATCGAGATCTTGGCGGGACCGCCAGCGAACCGTCCGGCGACCGCCGCAGCGACGCCCAGGAAGAGCCGGCCGAGCCCTACTTTCGTAGCCAGCACACCGAACAGCACGAAGTGGAAGACATACGTGGCGACCACGCCGAGCGCGACGCCATAGATGCCCTGGCTGGTGAGATAGAGGTGGTTGACGAGATTGGACCAGCTCGAACCCGGGTGCAGGAGGATTCCCGGGAAGTATTGGCCGTAGAGCGCATAGACCATGCAGAAGATGGCGATCAGCGGCAAACCCCAGCCGATCGAGCGTCGGGTTGCCTCGATGAGAACGACAATCAGGATTGTTCCCATCAGCACATCCGTGCTGCTTGGATTGCCGATCCGGTCAGCCAGATCGTGGAACACCCACGGCATGTAAAGACTTGCGACGGCAGCAGCGACGGAGAGTGCCCAGTCGGGCAGGGGAATTCCGCCGGGGTACCAGAGCGTGGAGGTCGGAGGCCCCGATGCGCGCGTTCTGATGAACGGGAAGACGAGGAAGATCAGTCCGGCAACGAAGGCCAAGTGGACGCCGCGATGCACTTCCTCCCGCAACAGTCCGAAGCCTGCCGTGTAGTAGTGAAAAACCGCTAGCGTGAACAGCAGCCCACCGACCAGAATCTCTCCCCATGGCGTGAGGGGGCGGAAGCTCATTTCGGGGTCGAGTTCGGCCTCGAGCTGGCGGGTCTTCTGTTCGGAGATGTTGTCGATTGTCATGGCGCGTGGGTTTCGTCGCTAGCAATTCGGAGGGCGGGTCGCCGATTATCGCGGGACGGGTCGCGTACAGGCTCGATTTGGCCTCCTGAGCTTGCGAGAGAAGTGCGCAGCGGTCACGTAAAATCTATCAATGACGCGCTCGGTTCTGGCATGTCGAGGGTTATCGGACACACAATGAGCCACGCAAATTAGCGGGCCGTCGGGAGAATATTACTGATGATGCTGGATGCCGTACTAAAGTCGAATGGCTTCTGCAGCACCGGGACGCCTCGGAACTGAGGGTGCAGATCGGCGGTGCCATATCCTGTCGCGACGATATATCCAATACCGCGCTCTTGGAGAACCCTACCAACTTCATGCGTCGCCCCGTCGAGAACTTTGACGTCTAGGATCGCGGCTTGCACGGCAACGCTGTTCAGAAGGTCCATGGCGGCGTCCACGGAACGAGCCGGCCCCACGACCTCACAACCCAATTCTTCAAGCCAATCCTGCAGGACTTGCGCGATCAAAGGCTCGTCCTCGACGACTAGGACGCGAGGTGGTGTTGGCATATTCTGCCTTGTCTGTTGCTACCGAGAGATTATGAAGAATACCGTTCGCAGTTTTCTCTGCAACGAAATTCAAAGAACGAGATAACACGTTGCCTCAGCGCGCAGACCCTATCGTCACTGTCGGCGATCCTGATCGTATGCCGCGATTGACGTTGGCCATGTTCCTGGCGAGCTTTGCGATGCTTGTGATCGCAGGTTTTGCGTCAATCATGATGGTCAACCGGGCCCGCGATCTGGACAATCACATTGCCACGACACTTCAGACGCACCGCGCGGTGAATGATGTTTTGAGTGCAATGCAGGACGCCGAGACGGGCCAGCGCGGATATTTGCTGACCGGCGACCTGTCTTATCTCGAGCCGTATCGGGCGTCGGAAACGCAATTGCCGGCGGCCGTCGACAATTTGCGGGAGCTTTTGAAGGGCAACCCCGAACGGGACTCCATCATCGCCTCGTTGACGTCCGCGATCGATGGACGCGTCGCGCACCTGCGCAGCGGGATCGAGCTTATGCAGCGGGGTGCCGTTGACGAGGCGCGTCAGCGCGACAGGCTGAGTGGCGGCAAGGTGCTGATGGACAAAGTGCGCGACCTTCTTGAGCAGCTTTCGCAAGGCAAAATGCAACAGCTTGCGGAGGATCAGGCGCGGGCTTCCAGCCTCCGGGATTGGCTGATCGTGCTGATCGGCGTCGCGCTGACGTCGGCAGCTCTGATGGCCCTGTTCGTCGGGCGGACACTCCAGCACTACATCAGTCGCCTGCATCGACGCACGGAGGAACTCGAGAACGAAGTCAAACTGCGGCTCGTTACTGAGGGCACGTTGCGTCAGGCTCAGAAGATGGAAGCCATTGGCCAGTTGACCGGCGGACTTGCGCACGATTTTAACAATCTGCTGACGATCGTTATCGGCAACCTTGATACTATGCGGCGGCGATTGGCGAACGCTGCGCCCGACGAGGATGCAAGCCATCTCCGCGCCATCCTGACGAAGCCGGTCGATCTGGCAATGCAAGGGAGCCGCAGCGCGGCACAGTTGACGCATCGGCTTTTGGCGTTCTCCCGCCGCCAGGCGTTGGAGCCACGACACGTCGATCTGAATCGTCTCGTCGCCGGCATGTCAGATCTGCTGCGACGGACGCTGGGCGAAGGCATAAGTGTCGAGACCGTGCTCGCCGGTGGGCTTTGGTCGACGTACGCTGACGCCAACCAAGTCGAGAATGCTCTGCTCAATCTTGTGGTCAATGCGCGCGATGCCATGCCGGAAGGCGGTCGTCTGACGATCGAGACCGCCAACGCTTATCTCGATGAGGCGTATGCGCGCCACTTCGGTGATGTGGAGCCAGGACAGTACGTCCTGCTCAGCGTGACTGACACGGGCAGCGGCATAACGCCGGACCTCATGGAGCGCGTGTTCGAGCCATTCTTTACGACCAAGGACACCGGGCGTGGTTCGGGGCTTGGTCTCGCCATGGTCCATGGATTCGTCAAGCAATCCGAAGGCCATGTTCGCGTCTATAGTGAAGTGGGTGAAGGCACGACCGTCAAAATCTATCTTCCCCGGAGCAATACCAGCGAGCAGGCTCAGGCGCATCCCGCTGGCGATGATAGCGCGGCCGATCCTCTTCCTCGCGCGCGGGCGAAAGAGACTCTTCTGGTTGTTGAGGACAATGACGGCGTGCGCGAGTACGCGATCTCCATCCTGGAGGATCTTGGCTACGCGGTGATCGAAGCCTCGAATGTTGCCGAAGCGCTTCAAAAAATGAAAAGCGCGCCGAAGATCGATCTTCTGTTTACGGATGTCGTTTTGCCGGGCGGCGCGAATGGTCGTGTTTTGGCAGATAAGCTGTTGGCAGTTTATCCGAAGCTACCGATTCTGTTCACGACCGGCAACACACGCAATGCCATCGTCCACCACGGTCGGTTGGATGCGAACGTCCATCTCCTGCAGAAGCCCTATACGCAGCAGGAACTGGCTCGCAAGCTGCGCGAGCTTCTCGACGGCGCGAAGCGGAAAAAGCCCTGAGCGGGACATCTGAAGCTTGACGGTTTCGTCGGCGCTAGGCTGCGTTTCATCGTAAATGATGCCCGTGGCGCAGTGCCCACGTTCAACGTCTTGCGATAAATTGCACAAAGACGATTGCAAAATAATGATATCATTGATACGTATTGATTGTTGGGGATGGAGCGATCGCCCATTAAAGCAGACGATGGAAGAGGCGTTGGAAAATGGCCC
>JAEYYQ010000200.1 GCA_023428365.1 Pseudomonadota bacterium
CATCAAGGACGCTCAGGCCAAGGGGATGACGGTGCGTCCGATCCTCAACATGGTCAATCACGAGACCAACGAACTGTTCTTCGACAACCTGGAGATCCCTGCCGAGAACCTGATTGGCGAGGAAGGTCAGGGCTTCAAATACATCCTCACGGGCCTGAACGCCGAGCGCACGTTGATCGCGGCAGAATGCATCGGCGACGGCTACTGGTTCATCGACAAGGTGACTGCCTACACCAAGGAACGCGTCGTATTTGGTCGGCCGATCGGCCAGAACCAGGGCGTGCAGTTCCCAATCTCTGAGGCGTTCATCGAGGTCGAGGCGGCGAATCTGATGCGGTTCGAAGCCTGCCGGCTCTACGATGCGCATCAGCCGTGCGGCACTCAGGCCAATATGGCGAAATACCTCGCGGCCAAGGCCTCGTGGGAAGCGGCAAATGCGTGCCTGCAATTCCACGGCGGCTTCGGGTTTGCCTGCGAGTACGACGTCGAGCGCAAGTTTCGTGAGACGCGACTTTACCAAGTTGCGCCGATCTCGACCAATCTCATCCTCAGCTACGTCGCTGAACATGTTCTCGGCCTGCCGAGGTCATTCTAACGAGCGCCGATCACGGCTTTTTTCTTGAAGTCCGGCGAAGAGTGAGGCTCGTGAACTCCGGCAGGATTTCCGTATCCCTGGGTCCCGGCTCTCCGCTTCGCTTCGGCCGGGATGACAAATGGATAGTTCGATCTAAATCGGAAAGACTTTACCGCCTGCCGAATACCTTGGCTTTCCAGTCGTCCTCTTCGGCGCGCGGCGCGGTTCTCGCTGGTGGTGGCGTGGGAGCGGCTGCCGCAGCGGGCGCGTCAGCGACCGGCCATACCACAGACCGTCTGGCGAGCGCGTTCGCCGAATCTGCGACCTGCTTCTTGCCGAGAGACTGAGTCGCCATCGCATCAAATTCTGCGACTGTTGCGACAGGCGCCTTCGCGACGATGTGCACGACGCGGAAGTTCCGGGCCTTCAGCTCATCGAGCAGCCCCTTCAAACCGCGCGCTGTCGAGGCCTGGATATCGTGAAAGAGGATGATGCCCTTTTTCCGTGAAGTCAGCTGTTGCAGGATGTTGCGCTGGATGACGGCGCCGCTTGGCGTACGGTAGTCGTAGGAATCCGCATCGATCGAGAAGATTCCGATGCCGCGCTCTTGCAGCAGGGACTGGGCGCTCTTCGGATCGCTCAGATACGGAAATCGGAAGAAGGGTGCTACAGGTTTTCCAAGGGCAGCCTGAACGGCGCTGATGCCAAGTTCAATCTCTTGTCGCGCCGCAGCCGGTGACAGCGAAGCAATATTTTTGTGAGACCAAGTGTGCGTCCCGATCGTATGGCCGCGCCGCGCAGTTTCGCGCAGCATCTCCGGATCGGAGATCGCCATGCGTCCAACGGAGAAGAATGTCGCCTTCGTGCAATGAGCGTCGAGGGCAGCCAGGACCGCCGGAGTGTGGACCCGCGATGGGCCGTCGTCGAATGTGAGGACGACTTCACCATCCTGGAGGAAATTGATGTCCTTGTACTGCAGGTAGCCGAAGCGCGGCCCATTCGACGTGTCGATCTCGACGACCCGCGAAACCCCAAGTGCACCGCTTTGAGGGCCACACTGGGCAGACACCGGCTGTGCGATCGTCTGTGGCCATGGGCAAAGCAACAAGGCCGCCATAGCGACGGCCGCGATCGCGCGCATTCACGATCCTCCAGTGAACCCCGTATCCCTCAATATGCGAAGACTATAGGGGTGGGCTACGAGGTGCTGCAACCCATCGTGAAACACAATCCCGTCACAATAGGTACAGTCCGGAACTCGTGTGGCTCATCGGCAGCAATGCCAACATGACACATTCCCCCGCCGCGCAAGGCCACGGGAGTGAAAATTCTCGAAGGTGATCTTCCGCAAGATTGTGTCAGCACGGAGGACGTGCGTCAGGGCTGGTTGCGGGGACCGGTTTATGGCAGCGTGATCGCTGACGCAGCGACGGAATTGAGGGAAATTTCATGCGATCGGCATTGATCGCTCTCGTTCTCACTGGTTTCGGCTTTGTGGGTGCGGTCCGGGCGGCCGAGCCGTACGATGTGCCGTTGGACAACGTCCTCAAGATCGCATCGAGAAATGCGGCCCTCTATTCATCGATCCGGCTTCAGCTATGGCGCGCCAATGTCAGTCGTGCCGACGTCGTATGTCGTGGACGCAGGTTCGACAGCGCGTGGAGCAAGCTCAGCGGCGCTCAGTTTGGCCCCTATGAGTGCCCGATCGGCAAGCGGACGATCTTCATCACCGCGACGCAGAGTTACTATGACGACCGTGGCCGGAAGCTTCAGGTAATAGATCCGACGCTGCCAACAAAGGCGGTGCGGATCGCTGAGACCAATTTCAAATGGCGGTGGAGGGAAGGGCGGTGAGCGTTCCGGTACGGCGCCTGGAGGCGCGTGACAAGGCAGCTTGGTTGCCGTTGTTCAAAGGATATATCGCCTTCTACAAAGCGACCCTATCCGATGATGTGATCGAGCAGACGTGGTCGCGCCTGATGGCGGCCGAGCCCGATTTCCACGTCGCGCTTGTCGCCACCCATGATCAGGATATCCCGATCGGCATCGCGCACGTCCTGTTCCACCGCTCGACGTGGTCGCCCACCTGGTACTGCTATCTAGAAGACCTGTTCGTCGATCCCGCCCAGCGAACCAAGGGCGCTGGACGCGCGCTGATCGAGGCCACCTACAAGGAAGCCGATGCGCGCGGCTGCACGCGCACCTATTGGGCGACGCAGGAGTTCAACTACAGGGCGCGAACGCTCTACGATCAGGTCGCGACCAAATCGCCGTTTGTGCAGTACAGGCGCTGACGCTCACGATGTTGGCGCGTCGAGCTTGCGAGTGAGATTCTCGAATTCCTTGCGCAGCTCCTCATTCCTGAAAATCTGCTCGAAAGTCGGGGCCTCCAGCTTCTGGATGGCCTCGAAGGACGTCGAACTATCGCGCATCAGGTTGCGCAGCTGGAAGCTGGCTTCGACGGTTTCATAGGTGTTGTCGGCAATCCTGAGATCATGAGCGGCACGTTTGCGCGCCGATGCGATCTGCTCGCGCTGCTGCATGAGGTAGCGCCGGTAGCCCTTCGAGGCTTCCTCCGCCAGCTTCTGGCTTTCGCGATTGGCTTCCAGGGCGCGGCGCTGATCCGGCCGGTTTTCCGCGCGCAATAGCTCAGCCGTCTTGCGCTTTGCTGCGTCGATGTCCTTGGTAATGGCGTCGAGTTTCGGCAGGTAATTGGTGTCGATTTTGCCGATCAGCGTATCCTGCGCGTGTACCAGCATGGCGAACAGGGCCGCGTGCATCGCAAAGTACTTACGCGCCGCGTTCATGTTGTCGCCGGATGCACTCAGCAGCTTGGCGAGCTGGGCATCGATCAGCTTGGCGGAATTGAAGATCGCGG
>JAEYYQ010000222.1 GCA_023428365.1 Pseudomonadota bacterium
GAATGGACACGGCTTCCAGCTCGAACGTTGCCCTCGTCCCCGAATCGATCCCCCGCATGGAGGCGATTGTCGAACGTCAACGTCGCGCTGTCAAAGCAGTTGCATCTGTCCGCCCTTTGGAACCGGCCGCTGGAAAAAGTCTGTTCGCAGCCTGAAGCCGCCCCGGTTCATGCCGAGCCGTTGAAGAGCCAAGCGGAAACGCAAGCCGATCTGCTCCGCGTAGGGACCTGAGCCGCGCTGTCGCAGACCGAATGTCGAAACGTAATCAAGACCGCCGTGCATCGACTGAAGCAGACTGATCACACGCTGGGCGCGATCGGGAAATTCTGTCGCGAGCCATTCGCGAAACAGCTCCTTGAGCTCGAGCGGCAGCCGCAGCAGCACGTACCCCGCATCGCGAGCGCCGGCGTCGTGAACCGCTTCGAGAATGCGCTCGATCTCACTGTCCGTCAGGCCAGGGACGATCGGCGCCACCATTGCACTGACGGGAACACCCGCCGCGCTCAATTGCCGGATCGCGTCCAGCCGTCGCGGCGGGGTTGCAGCGCGCGGTTCCATTTTGCGCGCCACGCGACGATCGAGCGTCGTCACCGAAATCGCCACCCGGACAAGATCGCGCTCGGCCATGCGGGCCAAAATGTCAAGGTCGCGGACAACCAGAGCCGACTTGGTGACGATGCCGACAGGATGCCCGGTTCGCTCCAGCACCTCCAAGATCGACCGGGTGATGCGATACTCGCGTTCGATCGGCTGATAGGGATCCGTGACGGCGCCAAGCGCAATAGTGGCCGGCACATATCCTGACTTCGCCAGCTCCTCTTCCAGCAAAGCAACGCCGTTGGTTTTGGCGTACAGCTTGGTTTCAAAATCGAGACCCGGCGAATGTCCGAGATAGCAATGCGTCGGCCGCGCATAGCAATAGATGCAGCCATGCTCGCAACCGCGATACGGATTGATCGACCGATCGAAACTCAGGTCCGGACTGTCGTTGGTCGAAATAATACTGCGTGCCGGCTCGATCCTGACCTCTGTTTTGAAGACATCAAGATCACTCAGGCTCTCCCAGCCATCGTCGAAGTCCTCTCGAAGCTCGCTCTCATACCGGCCGACCCTGTTGGAGCGCGCACCGCGACCGCGGCGGCGATCCTCGTCGATCAAAGACTCGGCCGAAGGCTGCGCGGAGCGGTTGATGGAGTGCGGCATCGGGCATCCACAAGGTCACGAACATGCCGAACGTAGCCAAGCAATGAGAACACATCAAGAACAAACATGACGAATGATTTCAATACGAAGCTGGCCCCCTATAAAGACGAGCCATTCAGGTTGGTCAGTTGCGCATGATTTCCGTCGTCATTCCCACGCTCAATGCCGAAAGCCGGCTTGCCACCACGTTCGCGGCGCTGATCCCGGCTGTTGTCGACGGGCTGGTGCGGGAAGTGATCGTCGCTGACGGTGGATCAACGGACCACACCATGAGCATCGCGGAATCGGCGGGTGCCGAGATCGTCCGGTCAGCACCCGGCAGAGGCCAGCAGCTCATTGCCGGGGCCGCGGCAGCGCGTTCATCCTGGCTGTTCTTCCTGCACGCCGACACCACGCTTGAGGCGGGATGGGAACGCGAAGCGTACGCTTTTATCGAAGGCGTCGATTCCGGCCAACGCCCCCTCTCTGCGGCAGCCTTTCGCTTCAAACTCGACGACATCGGATACAGACCGCGTCTTGTCGAAACCGGCACGGCCATCCGGTGCGCTCTGTTTCGCTTGCCCTATGGCGATCAGGGACTGTTGATCCCGAAACAGCTGTACGGCGAAATCGGCGGCTATCAGCCGTTGCCGCTCATGGAGGACGTCGATATCGTCCGTCGGATCGGACGTCGGCGAACCGTGATGCTGCGCAATCAGGCGGTGACGAGCGCCAAGCGTTACCGCCAAGATGGTTATGCCGCACGCGTCTCGCGCAATCTGGTCTGTTTATCCTTGTACTACATGCGAGTTCCGATCCGGACGATCTCCCGGCTCTACGGCTGACCCCTTCAAAACCGCGTGATAGAGGTTTGTCCCGGTTGCCGATCGCCGTATCCCGCGTAGGGTCGCGGCTACGTTGACACTCGATAACGTCTTCCTGCTGATCGATCGCCCATGGGAGGAACCATGACCACGCTGTCACGCCGCCACTTCGTTCTTTCCGCCGCCACGACGTCCGCTGTCTTCGGACTGAACGGACCGATGGCTTTCCTTCAACCTGCCGCTGCACAAACATCTGAACCTCCGACCTTTTCGCGGTTCAAGGTCGGGGACATCGAGGTCACTCAGTTCTACGACGGCATCTGGCAAAAGGCCCATGACCCGAACTTCATTAAAGGGGTCAGCGTCGACGAGACCAAGAAGGCGCTCACCGACGGCGGGCTGACGGATGCGCACGTCCCCATCACCTTCACGATCACGCTCATCAAGAACGGCGATAAGACCATCATGTTCGATGCGGGCACCGGCGGTCAGGTCTCGCCGATGGCCGGCATTATGATGAAGGAAGGGTTCGCCGCCGCCGGAGTCGATCCGAAGAGCATCTCCACCATCGTCATGACCCACTTCCATGGCGACCATATCTCCGGCCTGATGGAGAAGGGCACCAACGCGCAGGTATTTCCGGACGCTGAAATTCTGGTTCCTTCCGCCGAGTACAAGTACTGGGCGGACCCGACGACGCTGTCCTCGTTGCCTGAAGGACGGCAAGGCCTCGCCAAACGGGTTCAAGCGACGATGGCGACTTGGAAAAACATCCGGCAGATCGAAGACGGTGCGGAGGTCGCTCCCAGCGTTCGCGCTGTCGCCAGCTACGGACATACCCCCGGACATACCAGTTATCTCGTCACCTCCGGCGACCATCAATTCATGGTGCTTGGAGACGTCGCCAACGTTCCAGCGCTGTTCGTTCGCAATCCGGGATGGCAGGCTGCGTTCGATCAGGATCCCGATCTGGCCGAAGCCAACCGTCGCAAGATGTTCGAGCGCGCTGTCGCCGATAAGCTCGTCGTCGCCGGTTATCATTTCGGCATGCCGGGCGCCGGCAGCATATCCAAGGACGGCGCCGGCTATATCTTCACACCGGCCGGCGGCTGACCGAAGGCATTCGGCAAATGCGCGCGAACCGCCCGGTCCGCGAACTAAGCAAGGCGCCGCTAAAAACGGCGCCTTTTCGCAATCGCCTGGTGGTCATGGTCAAAACTCCCAAGGCGGGAGCCGTCAAAACGCGTCTGGCCCGAGAGATCGGCTGCGCACGTGCGACCAGCTTCTATCGCCATACGACGGCGGCTGTCCTTTCGCGTCTGGCAGTCGGCGGAAATTGGCAGACCATTTTGGATATCAGTCCCGATGGCGACATCGATCATCCGATTTGGTCATGTGGGCTCGCACGCATACGCCAGGGCAGTGGCGATATCGGCATTCGCATGCAGCGCGCATTCCGGCATGTCCCACCCGGGCCAATGGTGCTGATCGGCTCCGACATCCCGGCCATCCGCGCCCATCACATTCGCACAGCATTCAAGATGCTCGGGCGTGCGGATGCTGTGTTCGGTCCCGCAACCGATGGCGGCTATTGGCTCGTCGGAATGAAACGGCGACCGAGATTATTCAATCCGTTCAATGATGTCCGCTGGTCGAGCAATCACGCCTTAGCTGACACGCTGCGCAATCTCGCCGGCAAGTCCGTGGCGACGGTCGAAACGCTGCGCGATGTCGACGATGCCCGCGATTTCAACGCAGCACGCGGATGGTTCGGCCGCCGCGTCCTGCCCACGTCCGCTGGGATGTGACCGCTTTATCCTCATTCCTGTGAATAACGCGAGACTCTTCTGTTGACGTGTCATACTATCGCCACGGGAGTTGGGGGTGTGTGATGATGCAGGCATCTCAGGTGACCGCCGCGCAGGTTCTCGACGCCGGACGGCGTGCCGAGGCGGACGGCCGCGTCGAGTACGCAATTCAATTCTATCGGCATCTGACCGATCATCACGGCGCCGCGCCGGAAGCTGCTGCCGCCCGCGATGCGCTGTCCCGGCTGGACCACCGTCGCTCAGCGGTCCCACCAGAGCACCAACCCGCCCGCGGCGGTGTTGCACGAGCCGCGCCCATCGCAACCCGAGCCCCGGCTCCGACCCCGCGCGCACCCAATTCCGGTGGGAAATCATCAATCAAGATTGCACCGGCGGGCAGTGTCGAGCCCGTCGCATCGATAGTCATTTCTGCGCCGACCAACAGCTATCGGATCGGCAACGTCATCGCCCATATTTTGGCTGTCCTGGGCGGCCTGTGGGTTTTGGCTGGATTGATGATGACCGGCGCGGCTGCGGTCATCGATCTGAACTTGCTCCTGCCTCGCTGGGCGCCCGGCGTCGCGCTTCACCCGTTCGCGGGACCGATCGTTGCTTTCAGCGGGCTTATCCTCTTGTTCTGGACTCAGATCGCGCGCGCGGTCTTCGATATCGCTCGCTCAAGTCGAGAACTTGCGGCCATAGAGCGTGCGAAAATCGAGCGTCTGAGCGAGCGCCGGCGCTAAAGCCTATTTGAGCACAGTGCATCGTGGTCATTCCGACGCTTGTTTGCTGCGAAACTCAGCAGCATCGCTGTCATGATATGTTGGCGTTTGCGCATTTGCCGAAGTCTCGGGCACACTGGCACGTCCGCGCTGACGGCATAAATCAAGAGACGACTGGGAGAGCACCATGGCTGTTGCAGACGTGAAGATGAACGCGCCGTTGCCATTCGATACCGACCTGCTGGATCGCCTGCTCGATGACGCGGGGATTGATGTCATCGTCGCGACGTCGAAACACAACGTGCAGTATCTGCTCGGTGGCTATCGCTTCTTTTTCTTCGACACGATGGATGCGATCGGCACCAGCCGTTATCTCCCCGCACTGATTTATCAAAAGGGCAAACCGGAAAACGCCGCCTATATTGGCGTCTCCATGGAGAATTTCGAAAAAGACCTCGGGAAGTTCTGGCCGGCGACGCTGGATCTTTCAAACACCGGCAGCAAATCAGCGGGTGAGCGAGCTTTGGCTCATATTAAAAAGCTCGGAAATGTTCGCCGCATCGCCGTCGAATCCGGTTTCATTCCAGCCGATGCTGAAGCCGCTCTGCGCAATGGTCTGCCGAATTGCGATGTCGTCGATGCCGTATTCCCGCTTGAGCGGCTGCGGGCGCGCAAGTCACCAAAGGAAATCGCTTATCTCCGTGAATCGTCCGAGCGCGTGGTCGATGCCATGCTCACGGTTTTCAGGACGCACTGCGTGCCCGGCGCCACGAAACTGGACATCGCGGAAGCCATGCGCCGCGAAGAAGTGAATCGCGGATTGGTGTTCGACTATTTGCTGGTCACGGCCGGGACGAGCCTCAACCGTGCGCCATCGGAACACCGGCTTGCCGATGGCGATATCATGTCCCTGGATTCCGGCGGTAATTATAAGGGTTACATCGGCGATCTGTGCCGCATGGGCATCATCGGCGGCAGACCCGACGCAGAGCTTGAAGACCTCCTCGGCCTCGTCGAAGAAATCCAGCAAGCGGTGCGTGCGCCGATCGCAGCAGGACATCGCGGCGGCGATATCTGCGATGTCGGCGAGCTCATGGTTGCAGCGTCGAAGCACGCGCCCTACCTGCATTTCCAGGCACACGGCATGGGCCTGGTCACTCATGAGGCGCCGCGTCTGATGGACACGCCGCGGCTGTCCTACATGGGTTACGACAAGGAACGTCCCCTAGAATCCGGAATGGTGGTCTCGATCGAAACCACGATGGCGCACCCAAAGCGTGGCTTCATCAAACTTGAAGACACAATTCTCGTAACCGACACCGGACACGAGGCGTTAGGCGACGGAGGTCGCGGATGGAACGCTGCCGGAGGTGGTCGCTGAGACGCGGCTCATTTTAGAGCATCTCCGGCTTGAACATTTTTCGATATCTGCGGGTATTCTCGCCAGACACCATAAACGCGCCGTCGCCGCGGTAGTGAATTGTCGTCGGGTATTTCGGCGACTTCGCCACGTGCGCCTTCACGACTTCCAGAACGAACAGGCTGTACCGATCAATCAACCTCGCATCGACGAGCTTGCATTCGAAGTTCGCGAAGCATTCGGCAATGAGCGGCGCATCGACCCGCTCGCCCGGGCGAGCCGTAAGGTCGAACTCAGAAAACTTATCGACGCTGCGGCCCGAGCAGTTGCCAATTTTGACCACGGTGGAGGCGATCTGCACCTCCGGCACATTGATCACACACTGCTTGCTTTGGCGAACCATGCCGAAGCTATGGTTCTCGCTCCAAATGTAGCAACCGATGAGTGATGGCTGGAATCCCATGATCATGTGCCAGCCCATCGTCATGATGTTGGATTGGCCCTGCCAGCTCGAGCTGACAAGCACGATAGGTCTCGGCTCCAGAAAACGCCGCACATCGTAAACCGGAAAATCGACTTTCCTATAGGGTTTCACATTCGCACCTCATCCAAAGCCGCCACTGCAGCCTGAACGCGCAACCCCGAACAAGAGATGCGCAGCCCGTTGACGCCCGGTCCCGGCCGTGAACAATACGCTTACCCCGTTTTCGGAAAGGCCACCCATGAAACCGTTTCGCGCAGCCGTTGTGCAAACCGCATCTGTGGCATTCGATCCCAACAAAACGATCGACAAGCTTGGAGATTACACGCGCAAGGCTGCGTCTGACGGCGCAAAACTCGTCGTCTTTCCTGAAGCCTTCGTCGGCGGTTATCCGAAGGGGCTCGACTTCGGTGCGCGCGTCGGCTCGCGCACGGCTGCCGGCCGCGATGCCTTCCGCATCTACTTTGATGGCGCAATCGAAGTACCCGGCCCCCACGCTACCCGAATGAGCGAAATCGCTGCCGCCAACGCCGTCTATCTCGTCACCGGCATCATAGAACGTGACCACGGCACGCTCTATTGCACGGTTCTGTTCTTCGCGCCCGACGGCACGTTGATGGGCAAGCATCGCAAACTGATGCCGACAGCCGCCGAACGCCTCGTCTGGGGCTTCGGCGACGGTTCGACGCTGCCTGCCTTCGACACCCCTCACGGCACGATCGGCGCCGTTATCTGCTGGGAAAACTATATGCCGATGCTGCGGATGGCGATGTACGCCAAAGGCGTCTCGCTCTACTGCGCACCGACCGCCGACGACCGCGAAACCTGGCTGTCCACCATGCGGCATGTCGCGCTCGAAGGCCGGTGCTTCGTCTTCTCTGCGTGCCAGTTCACCCGTCGCAGCGACTATCCGGCCGATTACCCCATCGACGGCAACCCGGCCTCCGATACCATCCTGATGCGCGGAGGCAGCTGCATCATCGGCCCGCTGGGCCAGATGCTGACTGAACGCTGCTTTGACCAGGATGCCATTCTGACTGCGGAGATCGATCCGGCCGACGTCGCGCGCGGGAAATACGACTTCGACGTCGCCGGACATTATGCGCGTCCGGACGTCTTCCGGTTGATGGTGAACGAGACGCCGCAACCTGTCGTGCAGACAAACGCACCGGCCGTGTTCGGGATGCGCGACGGTCAATAAGCGGGCGCATCGCGAAGGCTTCCATACGTCGAAGCAACGGCAATCGCCCAAAACCCGGGTTGTGTTGCCAACGCCACAATCCCGACATAATCCGCATGCGCCACATGGTTAACGCGTGCCCCCACATCATTAGCGCACTATCAATGACTTAGTAAGCCACTGCGGATGTACCGCGTGAGCCCCAAAAAAGTGTATCGCGTAGGGGGTCTGATAATGCGTTTGCGTCATGCTCTAAGCTTTGCGTTTGCCGTTTCGGCACCAGGATTTGCTGGAGCAGCGTCAGCTGACGGCTACGTCGGCAGTATCAAAGATGCTCCGTTGCCTGCCCCCATCCGCTATGAGTGGTCTGGCCTGTCCGTCGGTGCTGGTATCGGCGCCGGAAAAATCGATACGCAGGTCAAGGCCAAGGCCTGGCGCAAGGAAATCGTCGATAAGACGAAGTGTTATCTCGCAGTCGTTCCCAAGATCGCTGTCGCCGAAAGTGATGACTTCGATCTTGCCGAGAAATGCATCGAACAAGAAGCTCCCGATAGCTTCAAGCACACGAAAGCCAGCGGTGATGATGACAGCTGGAATTTCTTCGGCACGCTGCAGATCGGCTATGATCGACTGTTGGGTGATCGCATTCTGATTGGCGCATTTGCTGACATCGACTTCTACAAGGATGCCGATCTGTCATTGGAGAACAAGCACGGTCGGCGCTATTCGCTCAGCGGTAAAATCGACCGCGACAATGTCTGGACAGTCGGCGGACGTCTCGGATTTCTCGCGACAGAGCGCATCCTGATTTATGGGCTTGCCGGATACTCGCAGCTCAATCTTGACGGCGAACTATCGGCCCAAGTCGGTGATCCTACGCTCAAGACTGCCGCCGCGCATACCGGAATGAACATCGATAAATGGGTCGGAGGCTATACTGTTGGCGGCGGCATCGAGGCCAAACTGGAACAGCGCGTTTCTTTGAAGCTTGAATACCGCTATTCGGCGTTCGACGGCGCCAGCATGAAAGGCGGCAGCGTTACCGCCGATTCCTGGACGGTAAAGGAGCCACACGATGTGCGTTACGAATACGAGCGCACAATCAAGGAAGGCGCCAAGATTAGTATCAGCGATACGGACATCCACTCAGTTCGCGCCGTGCTGAGCTTCAAACTTGGCGGTCACGACGAACCACTAAGTTCTCTCAAATAGCAGCCTGTCAGCTGGGCTACGCCGCAAGTGAGGTCGGCCCCGCGCCCATCGTCAACGCAGGTACGTGAAACGTCCTGCTCGCGGTGGCGCGGGCGGGCAGCACGATCACCGCGCTGAGTTCTTCAAGCATCCGGTCAAACGCATAGTCCGCCGCACTCAACCGGATCGAAGCCCGCTGATGCAGCTCCCGCGCCCGGTGGCCGCGAGTGACCGACGATTGCATCGGAGCGATTGCGCGCTGCCAATGGATCTCCCCTGGCATCTTCAGCGTTATACGTTCCGGTTCTGCAGTTAATGGCGTCGCGATCGACTGATGCGGCTCAGCCCGATTTGTGGCCTGCCGCAACCGCGCGGGCGGAGACTTGCGCGGAACCGGCATCGCAACCGATCGAACCGGATTGGCTGGTCGAAGCAAAGCGCGCCCTGCGTAAATCACGGCCATAACCAGCGCCACCGCCAGGAACACCTGGAGGAAGCTTGTCACGTCATCATTCTGAGCAAAAGCGTGAAGCTCAAAAATCATTGTTTGAAACGAACCCAAGATGCAGCCGCAAGCAGTTGGGAGATTTGGATAAATACGAGTTAACCGAAATAGTTCCCCCTGGCGCTCAACTAGGCGTCCGAAATCGTTAACGAAAGGTTAATATGCGGTGCGGGAAGGAGAATATCGGCAATATAGAATCAAATTAACGTCGTGTCGTGGCAATAGAATGGCAGTTTTTAGATAATTCCGAATTCCAACTGCTACGTTTTAGCTAAAGGCCAGGTTCGCGTTCAAACTTAATTCGAGTTTGAGCCGAGACCTGCTGTGCCGCGCGGATTTCACCGGAAACAGCCGACGCCTTGCGTCTCAATTGCTCTATCATATTATTTGCCGAAGGCGCTTCTTTCGACGGCGTGCTGCGCGGTACTCCAATAAATCGATAGTGTCCGGTTATTCTATCAGCAAATAACGCATCTTCGAGCTGCGTTCCCCACCCGCGATTATGAATAATCATCGGCCGCCCTGATGGCGCAAGAATATTCGAAACAATCGCAATATGCGCACGTGAAACCCGGCTGAACGGACGATAATACGTCACGATATCGCCCGCCTGATACTCCTCGGGAAATATTGAAACCGGGAGACTTTGTCCAAAACGCGCGAAAAGCCGCCGCAATGTCTCGGTTCTGCGATGATCGATATTCGGATCACGCCCGAGCCGCGCGGCCTGCTCGAGTTGTTGCAAGGCTATTCCCAAAGCCCGATAGGCGCGAACCACCACGTCCGAGCATGCGCCATGCAGGGCGGGCAAATCACCCATCGGAAAGGCAAGGCGCTTGTACTTCGCAGTATAGACGACGTAGTCGTTTGTTTGCGCCAGAGCGGCCGCCGCGAGGCGACTGCCAAACTCGGCAGTTGGATCGCCGACTTCTAAGGTAGCGGACATAGCCCCAGTTGGGCGGCAGACCGCCGGTACCCTTGGCTCTGCTTCACGTGCTTCATCAACGGGGGGCGTAGGGAGCAAGCCAGGAT
>JAEYYQ010000322.1 GCA_023428365.1 Pseudomonadota bacterium
AGTTGCCAGAACCGCGTTCTGCAGGATCAGATCCGCTCTGTGCGTGCGCTGACTGGTCCGTATCGTCTGTACGTTACGTTTCAGCCTGGCAGGATGGAATCCTCAATTCCAGAGCATCAGGCCATCATGGACGCGATTTTCAGCGGTCGCGGTGAAGACGCCTGCAATCTGATGCGCCATCACGTCAATCTTCTGGGTGAGGGCCTGAGCGATCTGCTGCATATGCTGTCGGCGATGCGCAACCGGCAGACGGGCTGAATACGATCTTCTGACGTTCAGCTTTGTTCAAGCCACCAGACCGGGGGCTTTTGCGCTGTCCCCGGCCGGCTTGCATCAAATCACTGGGTCGTGGTTTGCGCGGCTGGCGCCGCCGGCGGTGTGGCCACGTCTTCTTCGGCCGCGAACAGCATGTATCCAAGCACGGCCGCAACGACGAGGGCGCCGAGTATTGCAATCCTCTTGGTGTCCATCTTTCGCTCCTTCTCCTTTTCGTGAAGTTTCGCGGTAGGGATGGAGTGTGGCGACAGACCGGCCTTTACATGAATATATGTTCATCCCGGCGTGAAGCAGTGAACACTGTTGCGATTGTGCCCTAGCTGAGATGACGCGAGCCCATGATTCAGCGCGCCGGTGGAGGGATATCGATGAAATGAACGTGACTGAGCAGCGCGGGTTGCCATGATACCCTCAATTGGGTGGGAAATAACTTGGCAAGGCAAATGGCTGACGTAGACGTTCAAGTTAAATCGGCACCGAAGGACGATCAGCTGGGAAAATTCCAGGATCCGGATTGGACTGCCAAAGGCGAGCGCCGCGCATCAGTGCCGCAAACGAAGCTCGCCACGCTTTGGATCAACACCGGTACGCTGTGCAACATTACCTGCCGAAACTGCTACATCGAGTCGAGCCCCAAGAACGACCGTCTCGCTTACATCTCGACGTCCGAGGTGACGGCTTATCTCGATGAGATCGCCGCGCTTGACTTGGAGACACGGGAAATCGGCTTTACCGGTGGCGAGCCGTTTCTTAATCCAGACTTCTTAGCGATTCTCGACGAAACCCTGCGTCGCGGTTTTGACGTCCTGGTGCTCAGTAACGGGATGCAGCCGATGCTGAGGCCGCGCATCAAACAGGGCCTGCTGGCATTGAAGGCGACGCATGGCGAACGGCTTAAAATTCGGATCAGCCTCGACCACTTCACGAAACTTCTGCACGAAAGCGAGCGCGGTCAGCGGAGCTGGGTCAGGGTCTGTGAAGGGCTCAGCTGGCTGGCGGCAAATGGCTTCAACATGGCCATCGCCGGCAGAAGCTGTTGGGGCGAGAGCGAGGATGAGGCGCGCGCCGGTTACGCTGCCCTGATTGCTGAACGAGGTTGGCCAATCGACGTCAATGACCGAACCCAGCTGACGCTGCTTCCCGAAATGGATGGCCGCGACGATGTTCCGGAGATTACCACGGCGTGCTGGGGGATACTACACAAGGATCCCGGTGACGTGATGTGCGCGACGAGCCGGATGATCGTGAAGCGGAAGGGGGCTGCGAAGCCGACGGTGCTGCCGTGTACGCTGTTGCCTTACGACAGCGCTTTTGAAATGGGCGCTACACTTGCCGAAGCCGCGAAAGCAGATGGCGGCATGTTCGATCATGGCGCGGTCAAGCTATGCCATGTCAATTGCGCCAAGTTCTGCGTGTTGGGAGGCGGCAGCTGTTCCTGATGCCGCCTCCGCAGTGTCTAAGCGACCTGAGGATTACTTCTTGGCGACGAGGGCGTCGCGGATTTCCTTGAGATAGACCTCGGTCGGCGTCGGGCCGGGTGCGGCGGCCTCGGCGGCGGGCTTGCGCATGCGATTCACGGCCTTGATCAGCAGGAAGATCGCAAACGCCGTGATGAGGAACCTGATGATGGCGTTGAGGAACTGACCGTACTTGATCTCAACCC
The DNA here is from genome assembly GCA_023428365.1 of Pseudomonadota bacterium. Taxonomy (GTDB): domain Bacteria; phylum Pseudomonadota; class Alphaproteobacteria; order Rhizobiales; family Hyphomicrobiaceae; genus ZC4RG25. The sequence goes on from JAEYYQ010000322.1 coordinate 1,940, forward strand.
CGTCACCGGTCGGTGTTGGCAGTGTCACAGCCAAGGCACTGAAATCAACTCCAGCCAAGATGTACCCGATTGGGGGCATGATGATGCCTTCCACCAGCGTGGATACGATGGGGCCAAAGGCGGCGCCCATGATGACGCCGATGGCCAAGTCGAGGACATTGCCCCGCATGGCAAATTCCTGGAATTCCTTAATAATCTTCATGGCTGTAGGTTTCCCTTGCTGGATCTGCCGTCGCCAGGCGTTATCGCCATGACTGACCCCCGAATCGAGTCGCTTGAAGCTAGGCCAAGGCGATTGCCGGTGTAAATCAGGTGTCGTGTTGTCCGCCGCGTGCGGATAGTCCGTATCGGACGGCGGGCTGAGAGGTGTTGGCAGCGTGGCAGGATTCGAGCAATATGAATGACTTGAGCCATCCTGGCAGCCTGCTGAGGCGACAGGACAGCTGTCGTGCCTGCTGCCGCGACCGGATGTGAGGACTGCCCGATATGTTTGACGCCTGGGCGATTGTTGCGCTCGGCATCGCCTACGTCGGCGTCCTGTTCGCTATTGCGTGGATCGGCGACCGGTCGATCCGTTCGCGCAAGGGCGGTGAGGGCAGACCGCTGATCTATGCGCTGTCGCTTGGCGTCTACTGCACATCATGGACGTTCTTCGGCAGCGTCGGCCTTGCGGCTTCGACGGGATATAATTTCATCCCGGTCTACGTCGGACCGATCCTGATGTTTGCGTTCGGATGGCGGTTCATTCTGCGCATCGTCCGCCTTTCGAAATCTCAGAACATCACGTCCGTCGCCGACTTCCTGGCGGCCCGATACGGCAAGAGCCAGGCCGTTGCAGCCGTCGTTACGCTGGTGGCCGTTGCTGGCACGCTTCCCTACATCGCGCTTCAGCTCAAGGCCGTGGTGATTTCGACCGAAGCGCTCATCATCGGCAACTTGCCGAAGGAATGGATGACCTTTGGCAACAGCGTCATCCCGGGACCCGGCGCCACCGAAACGGCTCTGATCGCCGCGATTTTCCTGGCCACGTTCGCTGTCCTGTTCGGCACCCGGCATATCGATGCGACCGAGCACCAGGATGGCTTGATGCTCGCCGTGGCTGCCGAGTCGCTGGTGAAGCTCTTTGCGTTTCTAACCGTCGGCATCTTCGTGACGGTGGTGGCGTTTGGCAGCATCGACAATTTCGCGGAACGCGCCCGTCAAAGCATCGAAATCCAGGCGACGTTCGACGGGCCTTTCAATGGCGGCATTTGGCTGACGGTTTCGTTTCTGAGTTTCGTTTGCATCATTCTGCTGCCACGCCAGTTCCACGTGACGGTGGTGGAGAACAATTCCGAGCGTGAGATCAAGCGCGCGCGCTGGATGTTTCCGCTCTATTTGGTGCTGATCAACATCTTCGTTGTGCCGATCGCGGCAGCAGGATTGCTGCAATTTCCTGACCGCAGCGTCGATGCGGATCTGTTCGTCCTGACGCTGCCGATGTCCAAAAACGCCAACGTGATCACGACGCTGGCGTACATCGGCGGGTTATCTGCTGCGACGGCGATGGTGATCGTCGAGTCGGTCGCATTGGCCATTATGGTCAGCAACGGCCTCGTCATTCCGCTGCTGCTGCGTCAGCGTCTGCTGGAAACACATCAGCAGGAGAACCTCCCGCGCGTCCTGTTGATCATCCGGCGGATGGCGATTTTCCTGATCGTTTTGCTAGGCTTTGCGGTCTATCGCGCCCTTGGCGACGCACAGGGGCTGGCTGCCATCGGTCTGATTTCCTTTGCTGCCATTGCGCAGTTGGCGCCGGCCTTTTTCTTCGGCCTTTTCTGGCGCAAGGGAACGGCCCGTGGCGCGATCGCCGGTATTCTCGCGGGCTTCGGAATGTGGAGCTATACGCTGCTCTTGCCGTGGATTGTGAAGGCGGGATGGATCGCGCCCGACATTCTCGTAAACGGCCCGCTTGGCATCACGATGCTGCGGCCCGAGGAGCTTTTCTTCCTTGGGTTCGAGCCGCTGACCCACGGTGTGATCTGGAGCCTGTTCTGCAACGTGGTGGCCATGGTGACGGTGTCGTTGCTACGGGCGCCCGAACCTGTCGAACGCCTGCAAGCCCACGTCTTCGTTCAAGATGACCTGCCTCGTTTGCCGCCAACGCCGAGTTTCCGCCTGTGGCGGACGTCGATTACGGTCGGCGATTTGCAGACAACCGCCGCGCGATATCTCGGTGCGGAACGCGCCCAGCGTTCGTTTGCGGAATTCGCCGCGAGCCGCAATGCAAAGCTGTTGCCGCATAGCGAAGCCGACGTCCAGATCGTGCGCTTCACGGAGCATCTGCTGACGAGCGCGATCGGCGCGGCCTCCGCACGGCTCGTGCTGTCGCTTGTGTTGAGCCGTAGCAATATCGGCAATCAGTCGGCTCTCAGACTGCTCGATGATGCCAGCGAGGCGCTGCAATACAACCGCGACCTGCTGCAGTCGGCTCTCGATCAGGTCCGGCATGGGCTCAGCGTTATCGACAAGGATATGCGGCTGATCTGTTGGAACCGTCAGTTCCGCGAGTTGCTCGATCTTCCGCCGGAGCTGGGGCAGGTGGGAATGCCGCTGGACCGGATCCTGCGGCATTGCGCAGAGCGCGGTGATTTCGGTGAGGGCCCGGTCAGCGCGCTCGTCGGCGACCGTCTGGTGCGGATGGCTGTCAGGAGGGAAACCATACAGGAAACCCTGCGGAACGGCCGCATCATCGAGACCCGCTCGGCAGCCATGCCGCAAGGTGGCGTGGTGACGACCTATTCCGACATCACGGACAGAATGTCGGCGGCGAATGCACTGGCCCGGTCGAACGAAACACTCGAACGGCGTGTGCGTGAGCGAACGGCTGAGATCCTGCGCGTCAACGCGGCGTTGGCAGTCGCCAAGGCCAAGGCCGATGAAGCAAACCTCGACAAAACGCGGTTTCTGGCTGCGGCCAGCCATGACATTCTGCAACCGCTGAACGCCGCGCGCCTCTATTCGTCCAGTCTGGTCGAGCGGCCATTGACGGAATCCGAAGCGGTCATAGCCCGCAATATCGATGCGTCTCTCGGTGCTGTTGAAGAAATCCTCGCGGCACTGATCGACATATCGCGAATGGATGCTGGACGGCTGGAGCCCAATTTCACCGAAGTTTCGCTGGATGAATTGTTCGCGACCCTGAAGGTGGAGTTCGAGCCTTCCGCCAGGGAAAAAGGGCTTGAGCTGAGGGTGATGT
>JAEYYQ010000337.1 GCA_023428365.1 Pseudomonadota bacterium
GGCCATGCGCGCGCCCTCGTCGGCCGCGACGATGCCGAGGTTCTGGCTCAGCGGATCATCGATCGCAACATGAACGTCCGCGATGTCGAAGCGATGGTGCAAGCGGCCGATCAGCCGCCGCGTCCGCGCCGTGAGAAGAATGCGGATACGCTCGCGTTCGAGAAGGAGATGACCGATGTGCTGGGTCTCAAGGTTGAGATCAAGCGTGGTTCAGGCGAAAGCGGCCTGCTGGTCATCAAGTACAATAACTACGATCAGCTGGATTACATCCGCATGCGCGTGACAGGGGCGAATTCTATCTGACAGGCGGTGCTGGCGATCCTAGCAGTGATGCAAATGAGGGCTGAGATCCGGTGTGACGAGCACATGGTCTCAGCCTTTCTTATATCTGCGGCGTAAGCGGCGCGTGAACGCTATCGCCGGGCAGCGACTTGACGAGGGGACGCTCCTTGCTGAATGTCCCGGCCAACGCGGCATCGATGCCGTCTACTGGAGCCTAATTCAATGACTGAGGACGTGCTCGCCCGGCTGGCGGAGACCATTCATCAGCGCCGGTCGGAGACCGCGGAACGCTCCTACACGCGGCAGCTTCTCGAAGCCGGTCCTGAGAAATGCGCGCGCAAGCTTGGCGAGGAGGCCGTCGAGACGATCATCGCCGGCACCAGCCAGGGCGATAAGGAGCTGACGAGCGAGGCCGCCGATCTTATCTATCACCTGATTGTGCTGTTGGAGGCGCGTGGTGTGGCCTGGTCGGACGTAACGGCGGAATTGCAACGTCGCATGGGAACGTCAGGACTGGCGGAGAAGGCATCGCGCGCAGGAGGTTCGACGTCATGAGTGTCCTGCCGCTGCAGCGCGATCCTCCACCGCGGTCGATCCTCCAGTTTTCGCCGTATCGCACGTTCACGCGAGATGAATGGGCGAGGCTGCGCGCCGATACGCCCATGACCCTGGTCGAGCGGGATCTGGAGCAGCTCTCGGGCTTGATGCACGATCTTTCGATGACGGAAGTTGAGCAGATCTATCTGCCGCTGTCGCGTCTGCTGAACCTGTATGTCGCCGCCGCTCAGGAACTCCACGCTGCCACATCGCTGTTCCTCGGCCGCAAAGACGGAAAGGTGCCGTTCATCCTCGGTGTCGCTGGCTCGGTTGCCGTCGGCAAGAGCACGACCGCACGCGTGCTTCAGGCGCTTTTGGCGCGCTGGCCGGATCATCCCCGGGTGGATCTTGTGACGACCGATGGCTTCCTGCTGCCGAACAGTGAACTGGAGGCGCGCGGCCTCATGAACCGGAAAGGATTTCCGGAAAGCTTCGATACGACCAGGCTGCTGAACTTCCTCGCCGATGTGAAATCCGGCCGGGATCACGCGGAAGCCCCGGTCTATTCTCATTTCCACTACGATATTCTGCCGGGACAAGCCCAGGTCGTGCAGCGGCCGGACATCCTGATCGTGGAAGGGCTGAACGTTTTGCAGCCAGCGCGTCTGCCGCGAGATGGCGAGGCGATCCCGTTCGTGTCCGACTTCTTCGACTTCTCGATTTATATCGACGCCGATCCGCGCGTGATCGAACAGTGGTACGTCGCACGCTTCATGAAGCTTCGGACGACCGCGTTTCGCGATCCGGGTGCTTACTTTCACCGCTACGCGCATCTGTCGCTCGAGGAGGCGGAGGCGCGGGGAACGGAAATCTGGCGGACGATCAATCTCAAGAACCTGGAAGAAAACGTCCTGCCGACGCGGCGGCGGGCAGGTCTCATTTTGCGTAAAGGCCCCAACCATCTGATCGAGAGCGTGGCGCTTCGCAAATTGTAACCTCTGGCGCGGCCGTCAAGGACTATAGACAACTCTATCGATTGGACGAGGTCCGCTGCCCGTGTGGGCGGGCAGCGGCGAGATTAGGCTTTAACGCCAGCCTCTCCAGTGACGGTAACCTCTCCAACCGCGATAGTACCGCGGTCCCCAAGCCACACGCGGACGATAGAACCTGCGGGGGCCCCAATAGGCGACCCGAGGTGCCCAGACGCGTGGCCGATAAAAGCGGCGGGGTGCCCAGTAGGCTGAGCTACGATAGAAGCGTGGTGAAGACCAATAAACGGCCCGGGGCCGCCAATAGCGGCGTGGACCCCAATAGACAGCGCGTGGGCGATAGAACCTGCGGGGACCCCAGTACGTCACGCGTGGCCCATACCAGCGGGTTGCGCCGGGCGCGCGCCAATGCATGCCGGATACGGTCTCCACGTTGGACTGCGCCGCCGGAGCTGTTGCTGTGCGTGATGCTCCCGGCAGGGCGTGTGCGCTCATCGCCCACGCACCCATCGCGACGGTGCAGCAGGCGAACAGCAACGGTCGTCGAACACTCATTGCAACACTCCTCCAACCGACTATCCTGCGACCGACCAGCTCGGTCGATGGACGCTGAACGTGGCCACCAGTTTTGAGTTCCTGGTTTTGGGGATGGCGAAATCTGGGTTCGGACGGAAAATTTGTTGAGCGCACACAATGGCTTGGTTGGTCGCAAGCGACGTCGATTGCCGGCGCGGAACAACGTCGGACAACTCGTAAGACTACCTTTAGGAAACGCGGTCGCTAGATGATCTGACGCGCTTTCGCGAGATCGGCCAAGGTCTGTTCAGGACGTGCGCCCAGATGGCTGATGATCTCCGCCGCCGCCAGACTGCCCAGCCGTCCGGCGACGTCGAGGCTACGGCCGCTGGCGAGGCCGTATAGGAAGCCGGCAGCGTAAAGGTCGCCGGCTCCGGTGGTGTCGACCACTTGTTTGATGGGTTCGGCTGCAATCGTAATGGGGTTGTGGCCGCGTGCGAGGATGACTGATCCATCAGCGCTGCGGGTCAACGCGGCAATTCCGGTATCTGCAGCGGCGCGCTGCGCCGCCTCGTCGAATGAATTGACCTCATAAAGAGATGTGATCTCGCTTTCGTTGGCGATCAGGATATCGACGCGCGAGCGAACAAGGTCGAGGAATTCGGCCCGATGCCGGTCGACGCAGAAGGCATCCGACAAGCTGAGCGCCACCTTGCGGCCGGCCTGCGTCGCGATATCCGCTGCCTGCCGGAACGCGGCCTTAGCTTCCGGGCGGTCGAACAGATAGCCCTCGAGATAGATGATGCTGGCTGCTTGAATCGTCGCCGGGTCGACGGCACCGCCATCGAGATAGGAGCTGACGCCGAGGAACGTGTTCATGGTGCGCTCGCCATCCGGCGTCACCAGAACCAGGCAGCGCGCGGTCGGGATATCGAGTTGAGCTGCCGGCGTGGTGTAGGCGACCCCGGCGGCGCGGATGTCATGCGAGAAGATCCCACCAAACTCATCATCGGCAACCCGGCCGATAAATGCCGAACGGCCACCGAAGGAGGCAATGCCCACCATGGTGTTGGCCACCGATCCGCCAGAAATCTCAACGGCGGGGCCCATGGCATCGTAAAGGCGGGTGACGGTTTCCAATTCCGCAAGTTGCATACGCCCCTTCACAGCATCGTGCCGCGTGAGAAACGCATCATCGCACCGCCCGATGATGTCGACGATCGCATTGCCAATGCCGACGACGTCATAGGTGGTGGTCATGAAGGTCTCCTGGAGAGGCTGACGGCTGAAAGGGTGCACCAAGTTGCTGGCATAGAACGGCGCGCGCGGCAGGGAAAGCCAGAGTTATCGTCCCGGCGATCGCGATTTGGCCGCGCCGGCCGCGAGATCAAGTGCAAGTTGACCAGCCAGCGTTGCTTCCAGGGCGGAGTTCAAGCGTGCGGCCTTGGCCGTCTCCGAAATCTTCGAGAGTGCATCGCGCAGGCTGGCCGATGTCCAGGCGCGGCAGTGCGCCTCGATCAATGGGCGAGTTTTGAAATGGATAGGTGGTCTCAGCAACCGGAGGGCGTCGTCGAGCGATTTGCCCGACTCGAGCGCGGTGCGTAACCGGTGCAGACGCTGGAAGTATCGTTGCAGAAACAAGATAACAACCTGCGGACTTTCGCCAGCTGCGATCACACGGTCATATTCCTCGACGGCAACATCGGGCCGGCCGGAGGCCGCAGCCAGGATGACCTTCTCAATGGCCAGCTCGGAAGCATCCCCAACGATTGCATCGACATCTTCAATGTCAATCTCAGTCTTTCCCCGTGCATACAACACGAGCTTGTCCAGCTCACCGCGCGACAACGCGCGATCGGCGCCGAGGCGGCTGACGAGAGCCTGCTGTGCAGCAGTGGAGATCGTCAGGCCAGCCTCCTTCAGTGTATCGCGGACAAGACTGTCGAGATCACGTCCTTCATCCGCGTAACAAGCAATGGCAGCAGCGACCGGCGACTTCTCAAAGAGTGCGCGCATCGCATCGCTTGGTGTGAGGCTACCGGCTTCGACAACCAGCGACGCGACAAGCATCTGTTGTTCGAGGATCGGTTTGAGAACGTTCGTCGTCACCCGGCGGCTGGCGCGGGTATGGATGACTTTGGGTCCGCCGAACATCGGCAGCGTCTGCAGTTCGACGATCAGGCGGTCGGCATCGGTTTCCAGATCGCCATCCTCGATGCGTAGGACTTCCCCGCCGCCGCTAGCCAGGCGTTGAGCTGCGGCCCGCGCGCGCTCGGAGATAAGCCCAGCGTCGGTGCCGAACACTAGGATGGCTTTATACTTGCTGTCGAGCGTTCGGAGAAACTGCTCGGCTTGATGGGCTTTAACCGCGGTCATGCTGTCAGACGGGTCCGCTGGCGCATGTCATTGGCCAGCGCCGTGTTGCACGATTTCTCGCGATCAGGCGGCGCCGGCAAGATAAGCTGCAAGCCTGCTCTTCAAGTCGGTTGCGATCGTCCGCGCCGCGCGGTTTTCAGCGTCCTGCTTGGCTTGGACGTTGGAGAAGATCGAGGAGTAACGCTCGAAGCCGGCACGGCCGAAGCTGGTGCCCTGCAAAACCACGCGCTTATCAGACAGGCGGATGAGCTGGAACTTGGCTTCAAGGTTATAGACTTGGCTTTGCGCTTCGCCCTTGTGGTTCACCAGGGTCGAGACAAGCTGCTCACGGATGGTGACGTCGAAGCGATACTCCGGCGGCAGAGCATAACCGCCACCTGTGCTGTCAAAGATCAGGTCATTGCGGATGCGCTGGCCGACGCGGCCTGGGATCACGCCGAATTCGACCTGAGCCATCTTTTCGGCCGTGGCACCGCCAACGGCAGATCCGTACATCGGACGGAAGCCGGAAGACCCCTCGCAGGCCGCCAACGCCGGCACAATCAGCATGACCAGCGCGAGCGAACGCGCAGCAATGCGATTGCGAGGCCGGATTGAGGCCGAAGCTGCTTCCCCCTTAGACGACCACATTCACGATCCTCTGCGGAACGACGATTACCTTCTTCACGGCCCGCCCCTCCAATGCTTTGACCACAGGCTCCAGCTTCAACGCTGCTGCCTCGATCTCTGCCTGACTGGCACCCCTGGCAATCGTCAGCTCGTCCCTCCGCTTACCATTCACCTGTACGGCAATGGTGATCGTATCGTCAACGAGAAGGGCCGCTTCCGGCGTCGGCCAGGGCTGATCCGCAAGCAAGGTGTTGTATCCAAGCCGCTCCCAGCATTCTTCGGCCAAATGCGGCATCATTGGGCCGATCATCTGAATGAGCAGTTCCGCGGCTTCGCGGATCGCCCACGCAAGACCGTCGCCACTGCCGTTCAGTGCCGTCTGGAAAGCGCTCGAGAATTCGTAGATCTGCGCGACGGCCACGTTGAAGCGCAGGTTCTCGATGTTCTGTCCAACCTTGGCGACCGTCTTATGTGCGGACCGCCGCAGCGTGTCGGCGTCTTTGCCGAATGCATTCGGCTTCGCGCTTCCAGCGGGTGCCGCCAGCGGCAGCGCCTCGTCGATCAACCGCCAGATGCGCTGCATGTAGCGGCTGGCGCCGGCGGCACCGGCTTCCGTCCAGATGACATCGCGTTCCGGCGGACTGTCGGACAGCATGAACCAGCGCGCACAGTCCGCACCGTAGGCTTTGATGATGTCGTCGGGATCAACCAGGTTCTTCTTCGACTTCGACATCTTCTCGATCGAGCCGATGACGACCGGATCGCCGGTGCTGATCTCGATGGCGCGGCGGTTGTCTCCTTCGCCCTCGAACCGGACTTCGGTCGGCAGCAGCCACTGGCCGTTCTTGCTGTAGGTCTCGTGCGTAACCATGCCCTGCGTAAACAATCCGGCGAACGGCTCTTTTACGTTCAGATGGCCGGTTGCCGTCATGGCACGGGCGAAGAAGCGCGAATACAGCAAGTGCAGGATCGCGTGCTCCACGCCACCGATATACTGATCCACGGGCAGCCAGTATTTGGCGGCCGCGGCGTTGATTGGTTCCTCGGCGTCAGGCGATGCAAACCGCGCATAATACCAGGAGCTGTCGACGAACGTGTCCATGGTGTCGGTTTCGCGGACCGCGGGCTTGCCGCACGACGGGCAGTTGACGTGCTTCCAGGTCGGATGACGCACCAGCGGATTGCCGGGTACGTCGAAGGTGACGTCATCGGGCAGCTTCACCGGCAACTGATCAACCGGGACCGGAACCACACCGCAGGCTTCACAATGGATAACCGGTACTGGGCAACCCCAGTAGCGCTGGCGCGAGATGCCCCAGTCGCGCAGCCGGTACATGACTTTGCGCTCACCCTTGGCAACGTCTTCGATCCGCCGCGCGACCTCAGCCTTGGCCTCGTCGATGGTTTTGCCGTCGAGGAATGAGGAATTGGCGATGCGGCCCGGGCCATCATAGGCCTCGCCGGACAGCTTGAAGGTCTTCGGGTCCTGATCTTCCGGTACGACCACGGGAACGATCGGCAGACCGTACTTCGTGGCGAATTCGAAGTCGCGCTGGTCATGGGCCGGACAGCCGAAGATGGCGCCGGTGCCGTAACCCATCAATACGAAGTTGGCGACGTAAACCGGCAGCTTGCGGTCGGGAATCAGCGGATGCGTCGCGATCAGGCCGGTGTCGAAGCCCTTCTTCTCGGCCTTGTTGATGTCTTCTTCCGAGGTGCCGACGTGGCTGCATTCTTCCAGGAATGCGGCCAGCGCAGGATTGGATTTGGCCAGTTCCAATGACAGCGGGTGGCCGGGCGACAGCGCGCAGAAGCTACCGCCGAAAATCGTGTCGCCGCGGGTGGTGAACACTTCCAGCTCATCGACGCCAGCGGGCAGCGCTTTGCCGGCCAGCTTGTAGCGCATCTGCAGGCCTTCCGAGCGGCCGATCCAGTTCGCCTGCATCAGGCGCACCTTCTCCGGCCAGCGGTCCAACGTGCTCAGCGCGGACAGCAGCTCGTCGGCGTAATCGGTGATCTTGAAGTACCAGACGGGCATTTCGCGCGTCTCGACCAGAGCGCCCGAACGCCAGCCGCGTCCGTCAATCACCTGCTCGTTGGCCAGCACCGTCTGGTCGACCGGGTCCCAGTTGACCTTGCCGACGCCGCGGTAGGCCAGGCCCTTCTTATAGAGGTCCAGAAACAGCATCTGCTGACGGTGGTAGTAGGCGACATCGCAGGTGGCGAACTCGCGCGACCAGTCCAGTGACAGGCCCATCGATTTCAGCTGCGCCTTCATGGCGGCGATGTTGGCGTAGGTCCATTTGGCCGGGTGCGTCTTGCGCTCCATGGCGGCATTCTCGGCCGGCATGCCGAACGCGTCCCACCCCATCGGATGCAGAACGTTAAAGCCCTTCGCGCGCTTGTAGCGGGCGAACACGTCACCCATCGTGTAGTTGCGCACATGGCCCATATGGATGCGCCCCGATGGATAGGGGAACATTTCTAGAACATAACATTTCGCGCGCTTATCAGCGTTCGACGCCTTGAAGACCTCGCGGCTCTCCCAGATGTGCTGCCAATGCTTCTCTTGCGCCGGCGCGTTGTAGCGTTCAGTGGCCATGGGGCGTCTTCAATTCTCTTGATGTCGGAATGGCTGGCGATATCAGCCTGAAAGGTGAACGCGGGTCAAGCTCAGGCGGTGCTGAACAGGCCGGACGTGTCGATTAGCGGCGGCGGCGTGGACATATGCTCGCCGATATGTCGATCCGATGCACATAATCGGCGATACGTGTTCATTATGGCGCGAAAATTGAACATATAGGCGGTGATATGTTACTCGCGTGAACATGAGGACGTACATATGTTCACCAATCTAATTGAAATAGACATATCTGACGCGATAGGTTCATCCGGTGGACATGACTATGGGAATATGTTCAATCCGGCCGCCTGTATGACTATGAATGACCCGACGGTGATACAACCAGACCCCGCCAAACCCTATAACAGCCTGCCTGAACTTCCGCCTGGGACCGAGGTGGAAACCAAGGCTGTTTTAAAACGCTGCGTGGCGGCGCATCGGGCACTGGCGGAGCTCAACCTCGCCGGCCGCCTGATCCCCGATCAATCGGTTCTCATTAATACGATCCCGCTGCTTGAAGCCAAGGACAGCTCGGAGATCGAAAACATTGTCACTACCAATGATGCGCTGTTTCGAGAGGCGAGCCATGGCGACGATGGCGGCGATCCGGCGACGAAGGAAGCCCTCCGGTATCGCTCGGCGATCACCAGCGGCTTCCATTCACTCAAGCAACGGCCACTGACGGCGCGCACTGCTATCGACATCTGCAGTGTCATCAAGGGCATCGAGATGGATGTCCGCAAGACGCCG
>JAEYYQ010000369.1 GCA_023428365.1 Pseudomonadota bacterium
CAGCAGGGTGGTCCCCTGTATGCCCAGCGCGAGATGCCGCCAGGTTGGCATGACATCCAGGAGCGGGACCAGGACAAACGCCCGCTTGTGTGCTTCGGGATGAGGCAGAATCAAGCGCCCACGCTCACGCTTGTGCGGCGGCCAATTGATGATGGTGCCGGGGATGTCGATGATATCCAGGTCGAGCGGCCGCGGCCCCCAATGCGTTCCCAACCGGCGTCCCGCGCATCTTTCGACGGTTTTGAGACAACGCAGCAAAGCCGTTGGGGCACAATTGATTTTTGCCAGAACGACGGCGTTCAGATAAGATGCCTGGCGTGTGCTGCCGACAGGCTCCGTTATGTATAGCGATGACACGCGCACAATAGAAATTCCGCTGCGCTGCAGCATTCTCAATGCGTGTCGCATTGTCTGGATGGGCTGTCCCCATGGGCCGGCCCGATTGGCACCCAAAGCGATCAGTGAAGGTTTCATTACGCGGCCGAGATTCATTTGTTCGCGGTAGATCTTTTTCTTTGAGGATCAAGGGTGATCTGTCACAAAAAGACCGAATCGTTAATCACGGTGTGCGGCCATGCGGATCCGAATGAGTCTGAATACAGCCTGAACGGATCGAGACGCATGGAGACGATGTCGAAGCGGGGAGTGCGACGGCAAAGATTTACTCCCGAGGTGAAGAATGCATTTCTACCAAAATGAACGGATGGTGCTGTTTATCGACGGCGCAAATCTGTACGCAACGGCCAAAGCACTGGGGTTTGACATAGATTACAAGCGGCTTCTGACCCTTTTTCGTCAAAAGGGGCAGTTGGTTCGCGCTCTTTACTATACAGCCTTGGCGGAAGACCAGGAGTATTCCTCAATTCGGCCGCTGATCGACTGGCTCGATTATAACGGATACACGATGGTCACGAAGCCGACCAAGGAGTTCACCGACTCCACCGGCCGGCGGAAGATCAAGGGCAATATGGACATCGAACTGACCGTCGATGCCATGCGCCTGTCCAAGAGCATCGACCACATCGTGCTGTTTTCCGGCGATGGGGACTTCAGGTCACTAGTTGCGGCATTGCAACAGGAAGGGCGTCGCGTCAGCGTCGTCTCGACCTTGCAGACGCAGCCGCCGATGGTGGCGGATGAATTGCGCCGGCAGGCCGATCAGTTCATCGATCTGGCGAGCATCGAGCAGTACATCTGCCGGGATCCCTCGTCGCGCCCGGTGAGATCTGAGCGCCCATCGTCTCGGCGCGACTACCAGGATCAGGACGATTTGCCTGAGGAAGTCTGACGCGGGGAGCGGGGCATGGCTGAAACCGTCGGCGCTCTGCGCAGCGGTCGCGCGTCCGGTGCAGCCGAACCCACGCGGGATTGCCCGAACTGCGAGCGGTTGGTGGCTTATCGGGAAGCCAATCGCGCTGCTGAGCCCGACTGGTTCAACGCGCCGGTTCCCTCATGGGGATCGCAGAATGCCCGGCTGCTGATCGTGGGATTGGCGCCCGGCGTGCGCGGGGCCAACCGGACCGGGCGCCCATTCACCGGCGACTTTGCGGGCGAACTCCTTTACGCGACGCTTCTCGATTATGGGTTCGCTGCGGGGCGCTATGGAGCTGACCCCGCTGACGGGCTGAAGCTCGCCGATTGCATGATCACGAATGCGGTGCGTTGTGTCCCGCCTCAAAACAAGCCGACACCGGCAGAGATCGCGACCTGCCGATCATTCCTGCTTGCACGGATGACGTCGCTCCCGAATTTAACTGCGGTGTTGGCGCTGGGCCGGATCGCGCACGACAGAGTGCTGTCAGCGCTGGGGGCGAAGCGATCCGCATTCCCGTTTGCCCATGCGGCGCGTCATGAGATCAATCCGTCCCTCGTGCTGTTCGATAGCTATCACTGCTCCCGCTACAATACGAACACTGGGAAGCTGACGCCTGAGATGTTCCAGGCGGTCTTCCGCGCCATTCGTGGCTTTCTCGGATCCCCGCGCTCATAGGTGGCAGCCGGTTCTCCTCGGGAACCAAGCGAAAGCTGGGCAATTTCTTTAGAGGATTGCTCAGGATCGCGAGGCTAGAGGATCGCCCATGCTCGAGATCGCACCGGAGAAAGTCGCGCACGTCATCATCAAGGCACGCGAGTACGATGCCAAAGTCGCGGCCATGAATCCGGATGATGGCAGCGGGTCCGATGGCGAGCCTATTGATGTGCTGGAGGAAATGCCCGGCGATCTCGCCCGCCCGGAACTCGTCAGCTTCATCAATGCGCTGAATGAGGATGAGCAGGCGCATCTCGTTGCTCTGGCCTGGGTTGGCCGCGGTACGTTCGAACCGGACGAGTTCAATGAGGCTGTCGACACGGCCCGTCAGGAACGCGTCAACTCGACGGCGCAGTACCTGCTCGGGATACCGCTATTGTCGAACTACCTCGAGGATGGGTTGGAGAAACTCGGCTATTCCGTCGAGGATATCGAGAGTGATCTCCTCTAAGGTGCCCGGCGGCCTGCGATGAGCCGGGATTCCTCGGAGTAAGGCACGTTTCCGGTGACGTAGATCAGCACTTCCCGTGCATGGCTATCGGGCGGATGCACCGGATAGAACACGCGGTCGATCGCGCCGTCGCGCAGCACCAGCGTCAATCGCTTCAGATAGGTGACAGCCCCGGTTTCGAAGACCGGAAGTTTCAGCGCTCGCTGAAAGGCCTGGTCGGCGTCGCTCAGAAGATCGAACGGCAATCCCATCCGCTGGGAAAATTCGCGTTGATCCTCTGTCGATTGCAACGAAAGCCCAAACACGGCAGTCGGCATCTCCTCGAAGCCGAGATAGAGATCGCGGAAGCCTTCGGCTTGTGGCGTCGAGCCGAGAGCACCGGGGATCGTGTCCCAGTCCGGGGGATTGGAGAGACCTGGACGCCCAGTCCATGGGTAGCAAAAGACGACGGTTCGACCGGGCAATGATCCCAAAGAAACGGTTCTGCCGCCCGTTGCCCTCAAGGCGATATCGGGAAGCCGCATCCCGCGGGTCAGATGCTTCGCGCCACCGTCATCGACGGGTGGAGGCCAGGGCCAGCTCATTGCGTACTCCGGGGATGATCTTGCAGCCATTGCAGCACATCGGCGGCATTCCGGTCCGGTGGGAAGACCGGATAGAACACCGTCTCGATCCGTCGGTTCGTGATGACGAGTGCCATCCGTTTCAGGAGCGTATGACCGGCGACGTCCATCGTCGGCAGACGTAGTGCGCGTGTCAGCGTCATCTCAGCGTCGGACAGAATCGGAAACGGCAGGTGCAACCGCTCGGCCATCTCCTTTTGATAGTCGGTATCCTGCGTCGAGAGTCCGTAGACGTGGTCGGCACCTGCTGCAGTCAGCTCGCCGTGATGATCGCGAAACGAGCAGCTCTGCGGTGTGCATCCGCGCGCACCGGGAATCATATCCCAGTCGTCCACGAGGCCGATCTGACCGGGCTGACCGGTACGCGGATAGATGTAAACGACAGTTCGTCCGGGGAGCTTCGCAAGCGAAATCGCATCGCCGTTGGTTGCAGGCAGAGAAACATCCGGAACCATCATTCCAGCCAGATGACTGGCCGCACCGTCGTCCTCGGGAGCCGGGATCTTCGACCAATCGACAGCGAGCAGATCTGGTTGGGACTTGATCATGAAGCCCTCCGGCTGAGGCTCAGCGGTTGAGAACGCGATAATGGTAGCTGTTTGCCGCGCTATAGCCGAGCCCTCTGTAGAGGCCTTGCGCTGCCACGTTGGCCGTCACCGCCTGA
>JAEYYQ010000503.1 GCA_023428365.1 Pseudomonadota bacterium
GTACAAAGTCCCGCAGCTTCAGATGCGTGGGCCGCCCCGTGCCGCAACCAATGCCTCTTTGAGAGCGTCGGCAAAGTCCCGACGCTCGTCGTCGCTCAGGAATTGCGCGAATCGCATCTCGCGGCCATGTGAGGCCAAGCGCAGATCGGTATGTCCGTCGGGATCTTCACGCAGCAGGACGCGCACCCAGAACGGGTTGAACACGAACGACTCCGAACGCCCTTTCGGATCAACGCGTGTCAGCAGAAAGGTTTCGCGGGTCACCTCCACGGTCTCGTAGGCGCGTCCCGATTGATAGTTGAGCTTGAAGGCGATGTAGACCAGCAGGACGTCCAGCCCGAAGAAACCGAACACCGGCCACGCGCCCATCATGAGGAACGTGACGCCGACGGCAAAACTGACGAGGCCGATAGCACTCATCAGGACCAGAAACCCGGTCGGACTCAGCGATCGATGCGGGGATAGGACGGCGCGGAACTCGAAAGCGGGTTGCGCAATGTCGGTGTTCTCAGCCATGTGTTGAGCATACAGCGTCGCTTCTCCCGATGGAACTCCATGCCGAAGCCAGCCGCGCCCGCTAGGGCCAAATCCGCCGCCGCCGCCCGGCCGCGAGCAGCCAAGCGGCAGCCACGCGCCAAGCTAACCCCCGCAGCAATCCATGAGATCTTTCGACGGCTCGCTGAGGCCAACCCAGAGCCCAAGAGCGAGCTGGAATACGTCAACCCGTATACGCTTCTGGTCGCGGTTGCTCTATCCGCGCAGGCGACGGACGCTGGCGTCAACAAGGCGACGCGGCCACTGTTCGCCGTCGTCGACACACCGAAAAAGATGGTGGCTCTTGGCGAAGACCGGCTGCGGGAGGCGATCAGGACGATCGGCCTTTACCGCAACAAGGCGAAAAACGTGATCGCCCTGTCCGAGCAGCTTATTGCCAAGCACGGTGGCGAAGTGCCGCGGGATCGCGAGGCTCTCGAAGAGCTTCCCGGCGTCGGCCGGAAAACTGCAAATGTCGTCCTCAACGTGGCGTTCGGCGAACCAACCCTTGCCGTCGATACGCACGTGTTTCGCGTCGCCAATCGCATTGGACTGGCGCATGGCGAAACGCCGCTCGAGGTAGAGCTCCAGGTGCTCCGCGTCGTGCCGCCGGAGTATGCGCTACACGCGCATCACTGGCTCATCCTGCACGGACGTTATGTCTGCAAGGCGCGCAAGCCGGAATGTCCGCGCTGTATCATTGCCGATCTATGCACGTACAGCGCCAAGACTCTCCCTGCGGAGATGTAGATCCTCAAGCCGCCATCGGGCCGCTGACATCGTCGGAGAGTGCCGACGGGGGAGCGTTAAGGATCGGGCTGGGACGTCCCAGAAGATATCCTTGCGCCTCGTCGCACCCTTCGCGCTTCAGGATTGAGAACTGATCGTTGGTCTCCACGCCTTCCGCCAGAACCGGGATGTTGAGACTTTTTCCTAGTGCCAACACGGCCCGCACGATGGCGGTAGCCTGCGCACTGCGCTCGATTTCGTTCATGAAAGCGCGATCGAGTTTGATTTTATCGAACGGGAACGAACGTAGCGTATCGAGCGATGAATACCCGGTGCCGAAATCGTCAATAGCAACCGTCACGCCGAGGGCTCGGATGCGCCGCAGCTGATGCAGGGTACGCTCTTTGTCCGCGATGATAGCGCTTTCTGTGATCTCAAGCTCCAGACGGCTTGCGGCCAATCCGGTTTCCAAAAGAATTTCATGCACACGATTGGCAAGATTCAAATGACCGAGCTGGACCGGGGAAATATTGACCGCGATCTTGTGAGGCTCGGCCCAGGATGCAGCTTGCGCGCAAGCCGTCTTCAGGACCCAGTCGCCAATCGCGAGAATTGAGCCCGTTTCCTCGGCGAGCGGAATGAACTCGACCGGCGGAACCATGCCACGCTGCGGATGCTTCCAGCGCAGAAGCACTTCGTATCCGCAAACACTTCCGGTCGCGACCGTGGCCTGAACCTGATAATAAAGCTCCAGTTGGTCGCACTCGATCGCCTGCCGCAGATCCTGCGCGAGATTGCGCCTTTCGCGAGACGTCTCGTCCATCGTCGGCTCGTAGAAACAGACGGCTCGACCGACGTCGGCTTTTGCGCGGTACATGGCAAGGTCTGCGTTACAGGTCAGCCGCTCCTGAGTATCGCCGTCCTGCGGATAAATAGAAACGCCAATGCTTGCTCCCGTCACCGTCTCGAAGTCTTCGATTTGGATCGGACAGAACAAAGCATTCTCCAATCGCGCCACGAAGTCGAGCAATTCGGAGTGCTCGCGATAGCATTTGGTCGCGGCGAATTCGTCGCCGCCGATCCGCGCTGCGAACTCGCCATCTTGCAAAAGATCCTTCAGGCGTTGAGCAATAATCCTTAAGGCCTGATCCCCCGCCTCATGGCCGCGCAAATCGTTGATCTCCTTGAAACGATCGAGATCAATTCCGATGACTGCGAGTTTCCGGTCGGACGCTTCGACGCGCGAAATGCTTTGCGCCAGCTGATTATTGAAATTGAACCGGTTCGGCAGTCCCGTCAGAGAATCATTCAGCGCAAGACGTTGCAACTGCTGAACGGACTCTTGGTTGGCATGTGTATCGATCAAATAGGTCGCGATACCTGTAGCCAGAATGACAAGACTCCCGCCGGCGATAGCGATCGCCATACCGGCAAGCTCATTCGCGTTGCCGGTCGCTTCGGGGCTTAGGGGAATCACTGAAATGCCGGTCATGCCAGTAAAATGAAGCAGCACGACTCCCGCAGCGAATAGCCCAGTGCTGATAGGTTTTGAATGTTTCCAGGGCCCTTGGATCAGAAGATCAAAAGCCGCAACGCTGAACGGCAGGGAAAGAGCGACGGAGGCAGCGATGTAGCCGGCATTCCAGGTCACCAGTCCTTCAACATGATAGGCCATCATGCCGGTGTAGTGCATGGCCGCAATCGTCAGCCCAGCCACAATACCGCCGAGGAGCGGAAAGGCATCGTGCGGTCTCGACAGTGCGATTGAAATAGCCAGCCAGCAGCCGGCAATCACCACCAGCAAGGATGCGAATGTCATCAATGGGTCAAACGCGACCGATGTCTTGACCTCATAGGCGAGCATACCGATGAAGTGCGCGCACCATATCGATGATCCGCAGGCGACAGCCGAAAGAAAAATCCAGCCCGCTTTCTGTAGTCCGCCGCGAACGCGGGCCCGCTGGATCAAATCAAAAGCCACCCACGTGCCGGACACACAGATAGCCGCTGCCAGCAGAACCAACCAAAGGTTGTGTTCCGTGGCGATGCACGAAATCACACGCATTTCAAAATTACCCCCCAACAAGGCGCCCACGGAAATTCCGCAGTCACCCACCCGCGATCACTATGCTGCAATCGCGGTAAACAATCTCTTGAACCATGCGCCGTCTGATGATTTTGCGCCGCACCATGCATTCGGCCTTCTTGAACGAGCCAGGGCCTCAGTCGTGGGGGCCGGCGGGACTTGTCGGATTGGTCCGGCCGTGCAAAGTGATCGGAAATTAGGCGCTTTAGGCAGGACTGGACTTATGAAGCTTATCAATCACGAAACCCAGGGCGTGGAAGACTGGCGGCAGGGTGTGGCCACGCGCATGATCGCGTCCGCTGAGAACGGCTCAGTCCAGCTGTGCATTTTCGATCAGTACTGCGAGCCGGGCCTAGGCGCGCCGACGCATCTGCATGCCGTCGAGGAACTGCTGACGGTTGTCGGGGGCCGCGCCAAGATCTGGGTCGGCGATGATGAAGTCGAGGTTGGCGCCGGCAATTCGGTGCTCATCCCCGCAGGCACCAAGCACGGCTTCCGCAACATTGAGAAAGAGGGCCTGTTGCATATGCGCGCCACTCTGGCGGCTTGCATTTTCGAGGCGACTTACGATGACCGCGCCGAGATGTCGCGGCGCTATGTCCCTCAGCGGTAGTGCCGGGCTGGTCAGAGCTTAACCGGCTTTAATATCGAAAGTTTCCGGCGCGAACCTCGCGCCGGCTTCACTCTCCCGGACCGTAAGGCGGACGGGGAATTGCTAAGTGGGCATGGCGTAGCGCATCCGACCACCGCTCTCGCAGGTCGTGAAAATAAGGCTCGCCCGCTTCGATCCGCCGGTTCACCTCGAAGGCGAGCGCATCCCGACGCAGCATCGCCACATCGACCGGCAGGCCGACGCCGAGGTTCGACCGGATCGTTGAATCCATCGAGATCAGTGCCAGCTTTAGCGCATCATAAAGATCGGTTTCATACGTCACGGCACGGTCAAGGATCGGCTTGCCGTATTTGTGCTCACCAATTTGCAGGAACGGCGTGTCGACGGTCGCCTCGATGAAGTTGCCCGCACGATAGAGCATGAACAACCGCGGATCCCGGCCTTTCATCTGCCCACCAAGCAGGATCGAGACATCAAACGCGGAGGCATGCTGCTCAATGGCGCTACCGTCCATCTCATAGACTTTGCGGATCGCCTGACCGACGAGCTGCGCGGCCTGGAACATGCTGGTCTGATCAATCAGCTTGCGGTTCTCG
>JAEYYQ010000512.1 GCA_023428365.1 Pseudomonadota bacterium
TCTGGGACCTGAGCATGGAGAGCCGGAATCGCTCCCTGGGGAGCGCCTTGCGCAAATGCGCGACCTTCATTGTGAATGGGCGCCGTCAACAAGAACAGAAGCGCGGCTGATCCCGCAAAGGTCGCCCTCACATTTTCACGTATCAAACTGAGAGTACTCATCCTGAATTTCTCCCTTTGTTTCCGAAACGCGTTACAGCAGCCTGTCAACCAACTGCGCCCAGCCGTTTTTTTCGCTTGAGACCCAGTCGGAGATGATCAGCTGAGCGGAGATGACCTCTTTGATCTTCAGCTTGGCCAGCTCGCAGTAGTCGATTTCGTGCTCGGGCATGGGCCCGAATTTCAGATCCGCGCGTCCCGATTTCTGCTCAAGAACCACCAGATCCTCGGAGGTGTCGCGGCGCAGAACTTCGACGTATCCCATTCCGGGCCGAGATGCGTCAGGCAGCATTCTCAGGAGAAGGTGAGGCCAAAGTTTCAGTGGTTGCTCAGTTGGGGCTCCAGGGCGCATGTTGCCGTCAGGCTGCCAATTCAAGTCCACAATCCGGCGTCCGCCCATCGTCACCGCGACTTGAACGGCACCGTCATCGGAAGTGACGAAATCTATATCCGCATAAAGCTTCGGATACCCCCACTTCTCTCGCCCGCCAATCACCGCCCTGTTGCTATTCTCGAACTCGAGGAAGGGATGCCCGCCACGTATCCCTTTGTACTCAACTGGCGCGATAAAGATCACATCCCGAAATGGAAAAGCGCTGTGCTTGGCGAAGTCGGAACCGGTGATCATCACGCGATTATCGACGAGGTTAAATGGCGTATTTTTGATATTGTCCTCAAGCCATGTTCCCTCCACACGGCAGTCAAAGGCAATGGTCGGCAGACTGGGACAGCGCGCCGGCACCGTGGTGTTGAATGGGAACCGATCGTACAGCCGCGAAACGTCAAACTCTTTCGACATCGAAGCCTCCAACAGGACGGTCTTGAGCGGTCATTTGTCTCGCAATACAACCGATCGGAAAATTACATGATGATTTTTCTTTGAACAAAAAATTTTGTCAATGATAATTTCCTGGAGGAAGTTGATTGGCTCTGCGCCGGGTCGATCGATCGAGGCGGCCATGATATTGAAGCCGTAAACCGAGGATCTAGAATCGGCGGATGTTCAAGCCGATATCGCCGCTGCGGAGAGACTATTGGCCGACGACATCACGCAGAATGCGAACTCACAGGCAGGCGCTGCGAACCTGCTATCGTCCGTAGGCGCTGAGATCCGGCAAGTCCGGCGGTCCAAGAACTTGACCATCGAAGAAGTCGCCGAGCGCATCGATCGGTCCGTCGCGCATATAAGCAAATTGGAGAGGGGTCTTGCCGAACCTTCGCTGCGGGATCTGTACGCCATTAGCGAAGCGCTCGGCGTACCGGTAGCGTGGTTCCTCAAGGATCGGAATCACGGCGCGCTGGAGGAACGCGGCCTCATCGAACGCGGCGGGGCGCACCGCTTTTACGAGCAGGGAGGGATTTTGACCGAGGTGCTGTCACCCGTGCTTGGCACAGAAATCGAGGTCATGCGGTCAGTTTTTCAACCCAGTGCGGCAACCCCGCTAAGGCGCAGTACATACAAAAAAAGGGAGGATGGTTATCTTCTCAGCGGAAAGCTGGAGCTATTTATCGATGACAAGCATTTCGTCCTGGAGGCCGGAGATAGCTACAGTTATCTGACGAACTCCCTCCATTCGTGTCGAAATCCTGGCCCCGAACCAGCGGTGTTGTTTTGGGTCACAAGCCACGTCAAACGCACCTGATCATTGTCAGCTTAAGCTGAGGCCGCCGCCACAGTGATCGTGCTATTAGATTTGGTGCGTGCGCACATTATGCCGAATGAATGCCGACGATCGCCCTATGAATCGGCCGTCTTGAGTAAATCCTCGAGAACTTTGCCGTAGCCGAGATCAAATTCGCCTACGATAAATTCGGCTCCGACGATCTCCTGCACTCCGAGTTCGAACAGCGGGTCCATATGAGGATGCCCACCGACGGAGAGCGTACCCTTGCCCGTCCGACGCTCGAGAACGTTCGCATTGCCGACCTGAAGAGTCACGATCTGATTGACGTCGTAGCCCATACCATCCGCACGCGGGATTCGCTTGACCTGCAAGCGAGGCTGCAGCACTGGCTTTTCAATCGGCGCGCTCGATTCTTCGAAGGAAACAGTAATGAGGTCCCTGCCCAAGCGACGGACGACGCCCTTCATGCTGCTACCGGACTCGATCAGTTCGACATCCGCAAACTTCTTCGGATAACCAATGATTTCGCGGCCGCCGCACATGGCATCATCGGTCGTGACATATTCGTAGGCGACGTGACCACCAACCATGCCTTTGTAGCGCACACTCAACACGACACCGCCTTCGCTATAGGCGCGCGGTCCCATGACCGGATCGGCATCGTCGTGCACGATCGGGCAATGCATGACAAAGAACTCGACCAGGTCGGACGCCAGTTCGAATTCCGGCGGCAGCGCCTTGCGAATTCCTTCAAGGTTTCCGCGCCCATAGACGCTGAGTTTGCGTAGGTCGCGGTACAGCCGCGGGAGAGGCTTGTAGAGGGGGCTTCTATCTGGGCCGCAGAACGGAAGTGCGCTCACACCTCTAAAGGGACTTTCATCCATCACATGGCTCCTCGGGAAAATATTTTGTGATAATTTTCCTAAAGGAAATTTATGTCAATAAAAATTTCATTAAAGAATGGCCGCTCTGAACAGTCGACCAATGAATTATCTGCACAGTTGGTACCCCCACGGTACCCAATAAGAAAAGCGCGCGCCCGAAACAATCTGATTTTATTGATATTTCTGGCGATCCCGGCAGGATTCGAACCTGCGACCCTCTGCTTAGAAGGCAAACTCTCCGCTGTGGATCATGCTCCCAACCTTTGAGTCAGCGTGGGAAACGCCCAATCGTACCGACAAAGCGGCAAAAATTTAGGTTCGTCAGACAACAGCCATTGACAGGTTCTCCTATTGTTCCATTTAGCATTAAGAGGCCGCTTGGATGCCGTAGCATGAATGATTCATCACGGCGGGACGTGTTCCACCTCAGGGTCTCACTTCGTTCATTGCACTGAGGATGACAGAAGTGAGCATTCGAAAAACAATCACGCGGCGGCCCTTTCAACCGGACTACCTGAGTTGGGTGCCGAGGGGCGATCATTCGCAAAGTCCCGCTCGAAGCTCAGCCGGAAACGGGATTTTGATGGACGAGATGGAACGTCTCTATTCCCTGCAGGAAGCCGTCGACGCGTTTTTCCCCGGTGGCGTCTGGACAGTCGCATCATTGCGCACAGAGATCCGAAAGGGCCGGTTGATGCCGATGCGGATAGCGGGCAAGTTCGGGGTCACAGAGTCAGCCATCCGGGAAATGCGTCGGCTATGCCAAGAAAAGCCAAACCTCCCAGGCTCCATCTCAGATCAGCCCGAGATGATCGAGCGGCCACCTGGGTCATCCTCGACCGGGGACGCGAAATTGGCACAGGATGCAGCGAAAGCGAGCGTGAGAAAGCTGAGAGAGCGCTTGCGGACTACATCACGGAAAAATACCAAGTCCCCGAAACAGGCGGACAACTTAATCGAACTCTCATCGCGGATGTCGTCAACGTCTATGTGACCGAGCACGCACCGACGACGGAGCGGCCGGAACTCATCGCCACCAACGCCGACCCGATTCTCGATTGGTGGGGCGACAAGTACCTGTCCGACATTCGCGCCAGCACGTGCAAGGCCTATGTCAAATGGCGCACCAAACAGCCCCGTAAGAAACGGCGCAGCGGGCTCATTGCAGGCAGCACGGCGCGCGCCGAGCTGATCACGCTGTCCGGAGCGATCGACTACTATCATCGCGAGTATGGCCCGTTGACGGCAATACCGGCCATGACATTTCCTCCGCCCGCGCAGCCGCGCGAGGATTACTGGCTCACCCGCAAGCAGGTTGCCGATCGAATCCGCGCCGCCCGCAGGCTCAAGCGCAACGGCCATGTCATCCGGCTACTGTTAATCGGCATTTATACGGGCACGCGACCAGGTGCTGCCATGCAACTGCGCTGGATCCCATCGACATCGGGCGGCTGGTTCGACCTCAAAACTGAAGTCCTGCACCGTCGCGCCCAGGGCGAAGTCGAGAGCAACAAGCGCAAGCCGAAGGCGAAAATCCACCGCCGCCTGCTGCCGTGGCTACATCGCTGGTACAAAGCCGACATGGAGACCGGGCTCACGCGGCGCTTTACGGAGAACGGCCGCCGCATCAAGCGCACCGTGAAAGTCACCCACGTCGTGCACTATGGCGGCAAGCCGATCCAGAAGCTGCGCCGGTCTTGGGGCTCAGTCGCCATCGAGGCCGGTCATGCCAGGCAGGAAGGCTTCGACAAGCACGGCAAGCCGATCTGGATCATTCCCGACGGCCCACACGTTTGTCGCCACACGGCTGCGACGTGGCTGATGCAATCGGGTGTCGATAAGGTCGAGGCGGCAGGGTATCTCGGAATGAGCTTGAAGACGCTTGAGGAAGTCTACGGGCACCATCATCCGGACTTCCAGAGCCACGCAGCCAGCAGTGACGGCCGCCGACGGGTGCGCCCATGAAACGCCCATGAAATGGGTGAACGTGGAGCGAACAAGTCGAGTTAGATCACATCAAAAAGCCCGGAAACACGGGCGATTCCCGGTCGTTCCTTTTCTTTTAATCAGAGGGTCGTTGGTTCGAACCCAACCGGGCTCACCATACATTTCAAGGGGTTGATCTCCACGTAAATCACACGCCGTGGCCAAGGCCAGCACCGCTCCAGCCAGCAAGCAGTGATCTGCTTCCCCTAAATCGGTACCAGACCGATTGAGCAAAATCCGGTGAGCTTGGGCCAGGGGCAGTGTCGAGTTGCCGGTCGGGTCCGTTTCCTACTGCCGGTGACAGTGGCGCGTCATGCGAATATTCTTGAAGCGCATAGATCAACACGGGCTATGAAATGGCCACGACCTCCGATCAGGATGCCATCCGCGCCGTCATCGCAAAGATGCAGGCTGCATGGAACAAAGGTGATTTTCGCGGCTACATGGAAGGCTTCGCCAATCCTGACGTCATCTTCGTGTCTCGGGGCCGCATCCAGAAGGACTGGCAGGCGACACTCGACCACTACATCGCGGACTACGGCGGCTCAACAGGCTCACAGGGCGAGCTAGCGTTCTCCAATATCAAGATCGACATGCTTTCCCCCGATGCAGCCCAACTCGTGAGTTCGTACCATCTGGCACGCGGAGCAGCGAGCCAGACCGGAGTGAACACCCGGCTGATGCGCAAGCGCAATGGCCACTGGGTGATCGCGCTCAATCACGTTTCGCAGATCGAAGCGAAATAGCCGGCCAGACGTCTAACTCGCGCTACCGACCATCTGGAAAACAAGCTTATGCAAATGGCTCTGCCGGGCCCTTGGCTGGAGGCGTGAACCATTGCGGGCCATTCTCCGTCATGTGGATATGGTCTTCGAGCCGGATGCCAAACCGGTCCGGGTAAACGATCATCGGCTCGTTCGAAAAGCACATCCCTGGCTCCAGGATCGTCGGGTTGCCGCGCACCAAATAGGGCTCTTCATGAATCTCGAGGCCGAGACCATGACCTGCGCGATGCGGCAGTCCTGGGAGCTGGTAATCCGGACCAAGACCATGTCTGGTGAGAACACGCCGGGCCGCGTCGTCGAGACTGCTACAGGCCGCGCCCGGCTGTGCCGCGTCGAACACGGCCTGCACGGCAGCGCGCGCGATGCCCCACGCCTCGCTGAACGCCTTACTAGGCCCATCCAGAACATATGTCCGGGTCAGATCTGAATAGTAGCCGTCTATGCGGCAGCCGGTATCGATGAGCACCACATCGCCCGGCACATAGACTTGCTCGCCCTCCGCCCCATGCGGCAGCGATGTCGCCTCGCCAAAGGAGACGATGCAAAAAGAGGAGCCGTCATGCGCGCCCGATGACCGGTGCTGTTCATCGATGAAGCGCACAACCTCTGACGCTCGCACGCCCGGCTTGATGAAATCGCGCGCCCGCTTCTGCACGTCGAGAGTAAGATTCATCGCATACTGAATGAGCGCGATTTCAGCGGGTGACTTCCTCAAACGTAGATCGCGGATCATGCGACCGCCATCAGTGAGCCGCTCACGACCGAAAACGCCTGCGAGCGCGAAGTAGCTGAACAGTGGCAGGGCATCATCGAGGGCGAGACGATCATCCTTGCCGAGCAACGATGCTATGAGTTCTGCGCTGCTTTCGTCCTCTTCCCAAACAACAATCTCGCCGGGCAGCTTTGGCAGGCTATCGACCCGGCTCCGCTCGAAGCCCGGAACAATATAGTGAAGTCCTGTGGGCGTGACGACCGCGCCGAAGAGCCGCTCACTCGGGTGCCAGACGAGGCCGGTGAAGTAGCGCAGGCTTTCCGTCGCACCGAGGAGAATACCGCCGAGCCCCATCGCGCCGATGGACGATTGCAGTCGCTGAAGGCGCTGCTGGCGTTCCGCGTCGGTGATAGCGGGAACGGGGTGTGGCCAAGACATGTCCGGCTCCAAAGCTTGGTTCAGGTTTTTGAGAGATCGCAGAGCAAGCGGATCATGTTCTTGCTCCCCTATAGTTTCCTCGCTCGTGGACCTACCGGGAGCGAGGGTCGAGCGCGTCGCGCAGCCCGTCACCAAGAAGATTGAACGAGAGCACGGTGATGAAGATCGCAAGACCGGGCCAAAGCGCCATCCACGGAGCATTGCCAAGAAAGCGCTGAGCGGAGTTGAGCATGGAGCCCCACGAAGGGGCCGGCGGCTGCAGCCCCAGCCCCAGGAACGACATGCTCGCCTCCGCAATGATGGCTGCGGCGACTGTCAGTGTAGCCTGAATGATCAGCGCCGGCAGGATGTTTGGCAGAATGTGCCGGACGGCGATCCGCCATTGCGGGTTACCCACCGCGCTGGCCGCCTCGACATAGTCCTCCGCCTTGATCGACAGCACCTGGCCGCGAGTGAGGCGCACGAAGATCGGCATCGCCGTAATGCCGATTGCCAGCATGGCGTTGGTGAGGCTTGGACCAAGAAAGGCCGCGAAGGCGATGGCGAGAATCAAAAACGGACAAGCCAGCATCGCATCGGTAAACCGGCTGATAAGACCATCGACCAACCCACCGATGAAGCCCGCGGCCAGGCCGAGCGGAACCCCAATCGCCATGGCGATGCCGACCGACGTCAGCCCCGCCATCAGCGAGGCGCGGGCGCCATAGATGATGCGTGAAAGAATATCGCGGCCGGCCTCGTCGGTGCCCAACCAGTAGAGCGCCGAGGGTGGCTTGCGCACCGCCGTCCAGCTTTGGGCGGTCGGATCATAGGGTGCGATCAGCGGAGCGAGAAGTGCGACGCCAATCATGAATAAGACGACGAACAGGCCGAACAGCGCGCTCTTGCGCTTGGACAACCGCCGCCAGACCCGGCTTCGGGAAAGCGACGAGAAAGGGCTCGCGATTTTGAGCGCAGATATCGCCGGCACGGTCAGCCTCTCAAGCGCGGGTTGACGAGGATATATCCGATGTCAGCCAGAAGGTTCAGGATGATGTAGAAGAGCGCCGTTACGAGGACGACGCCCTGCACCACTGGGTAGTCCCGGGTAAAAACGGCGTCGACGATCAGCTTGCCAAAGCCAGGAATGGTGAAGATCTGTTCCGTCAGCACGGCGCCTGACAAAAGCGCGCCGAATTCCAGCGCCCCGAGCGTGATGATCGGTGTCAGCGCATTGCGCATGGCGTGCTTGAAGACGACTGTCCATTCGCTGAGGCCTTTGGCTCGCGCTGTGCGCACGTAGTCGCTTTCCAGCGCTTGCAGCATGGCGCTGCGAGTATGGCGCATGATGACACCGGCGATGCCGGTGCCGAGCACGAACGCGGGCATGATCGTGGTGGCGAGGTTCATGCGCCAGTCTTCGAAGGGACTGACGAACCCCGACGCCGGCAGCCATCCGAGGTGAACGGAAAAGAATAGGATGAGCATGATCCCGAGCCAGAAGTTCGGTACCGAGATGCCAGCCAAGGATACGACATTCGTCGCGTAGTCGACGGGTGTATTCTTCCAGAGCGCGGATACCACTCCGCCGGCGATGCCCAGGATCAACGCCACGATAATGCCCATCACGGCAAGTTGCAGCGTGACGGGCAGTTTCAGGAGGATCAGGTCCAGCACGGGCCGGTTGTGGCGCATGGACTCGCCGAGATCGCCTCTCAGCACCCCCTGAACCCAATAGAGGTACTGGATCATGACCGGCTTATCGAGGTGATAAGCTTCCCGGATGGACGCAAGCGTCGCCTCATCGGGATTCTCGCCTGCCAGAGCGAGCGCCGGGTCTCCGGGCAGAAGATGCTGCAGCGAGAAGATGATCAGCGACAGCAGGACAACTGTCGGAACCAATTGCAGCAGGCGTCGGGCGAGAAGCGAGCGCATGGGTTTGGCCTACTGTTGTGCCGAGGCCGGCCGCGCAGCCAGAGCCTCGAAGGCGGCGAACAGCCGTTCGAGCTTCGGGTTGCGGGTTTCCCCGGCACCGACGCCGGCATCCAGCGGTGGAAGCTCGCGCCAGAACGCACAGGCATTGGCGTGCCCATTGGGTTCAGCTTCAAGCACCATGCTTACGGTTTTGCATTCCGGACGCGCATGAGGGCAGCGCGTATGCAGCCGGCATCCATCGGGCGGAGATAACGGGCTCGGCAGGTCGCCGTGCAACACCGTAGCGGAGCGTGGTCTGTCCTTCCGTGGTGCCGCGATGGGGATGGCGGACAGCAGAGCACGGGTATAGGGATGCCGCGGAGCATCGAAGATCGTTTCCACGCTGCCGAGTTCCACGATCTTGCCGAGATACATGACCGCTACCCGGTCGGCGATGTGCTTCACCACGCTGAGATCGTGCGAGATGAACACGAAGGCGAGGTCTAGCCGTGCCTGCAGATCCTTCAGTAGGTTGAGGATCTGCGCCTGGATCGAAACGTCGAGGGCCGAGACCGCTTCATCGCAGATGATCGCCTTCGGCTCGGACGCCAGCGCGCGGGCGATCACCACGCGTTGACGCTGGCCACCAGAGAACTCGTGCGGATAGCGATGAGCCTGCTCGGCGCGCAGGCCAACCATCTCCAGAAGTTCGATGACACGCCGCGATCGCTGAGCAACCGGCACGACATTGTGCAACATCAGTGGCTCACTGATCGTCTGCGCGATCGTCATGCGCGGGTTCAGCGAGGCATAAGGATCCTGAAAAATAAGTTGTACATCGCGGCGCTTTTTGCGCACGGCAGCGTGACCGAGATGGGTGACGTTCTCGCCGCCGATGAACACGTCCCCCGCGCTTGGTTCGACAAGCCGCATGAGGAGACGTCCGAGCGTGGACTTGCCGCAGCCCGACTCGCCGACGATAGCCAGCGTTTCGCCGGGCATGACCTTGAGGGAGACACCGTCCACGGCTCGCGCGACAGTGCGCGGGTAGCCAAAAGTCGTGCGCTGGACCACGAAGTGCTTGGCAATCTCGCGAGCCTCAAGAACGGGCGTTGATGCCGCCTGCGATGAAAGGGACTCCATCATCGCGCAAGATCCTCCAGGGGCGCCCGCCAGCAGCGGCTAAAATGGCTCGCAGTGACTTCCATCAGATCAGGCATCTCAGCGCATGTCTCGATACGGAACGGGCAGCGCGCCTGGAACCGGCAGCCGGATGGCGGATTGGACATATCCGGGACCATGCCGGTGATCGCGACCAGCCGCTCTCGCTTCTCGTCGAGCCGCGGCAACGAGCCGAGCAGACCGACCGTATAGGGGTGCTGCGGGAAGGTGAACAAATCCTCGACGGAGCACTGCTCCACCACTTGGCCCGCATACATCACGATGACATCATCGCAGGCTTCAGCGACTACGCCCAAGTCGTGCGTGATGAGGATGATCGCCGTTCCCGTCTTTTCCTGCAGCTCGCGCATGAGCGCCAGGACCTGAGCCTGGATGGTGACATCGAGAGCCGTCGTCGGCTCATCGGCGATCAGCAGCTCGGGGTCACAGGCGAGCGCCATAGCGATCATGACGCGCTGCCGCATCCCACCAGAAAGGTTGTGGGGATACTGATGATAGCGTGTCTCGGGAGACGGAATGCGCACGAGCCGCAACATCGCGATGGCGCGCTCAGCGGCCTCCTTCTTCGACACATTGCGATGGCGAAGGATCACCTCGCTGATCTGCTCACCGATCGTGTACGACGGATTGAGCGACGTCATCGGCTCCTGGAAGATCATTGCCAGTCTATTGCCGCGAATATCGCGCATCGCACTTTGCGACAGGGCGAGCAACTCGCGATCATCAAAGGTCACACTGCCCGCGATACGGGCGGTGTGTTCCGGCAGGAGCCGCATGATGGCCAGCGACGTGACGCTCTTGCCGCTGCCCGATTCTCCCACGATCGCGAGAGTGCGTCCTTTCTTGACGGAGAAGCTTACTCCGTCGACCGCGGTCACAACACGGGTGTCATCCGCGAAGTGAACGCGCAAGTTCCTGACCTGAAGCACAGCGGCCTCGTCAACTCGAACCAAATGGGTCGACGAGGCCTCGTCTGGATGGTGAGCGGTGCCCATCGAGGCTGTTTCTGCAGACTAGTTCTTACGGCTCACGCCTGTCAGCCGGATGATGCCATCAGGAGCAGGCTTAAAGCCGCTCAGGTTGGCATTGTGAGCGAAGATCCACTGCGAGTGGTACAGGTAGACGAGCGGCAGATCCTTCAGCAGAAGCCCGACGGCCTTGCTGTATTCGGTTTTGCGGGATGCCACATCGCCGAGAGCGCGTGCCTTCGTGAGAATCGCATCGAGATCCTTGTTGCAGTAGTGGGCGTCATTGCCGGCTGCGCCGCACGACAGCATTGGCGTGATGTTCAGGTCGGGATCGACGCGGCCGCTCCAACCCACAAGGTGGGCCTCGAACTTGCCCTCACGGGCAATCTTGAGCAGCGTCATCAGTTCCGTCGGCTTGATATTGACCTTGATGCCGATCTCGCCAACCATCGCCTGAATGAGTTGCGCGACCTGCTGGCGCTCCGGATCGGTGGGAACCAGCAGTTCCAGATCGACCGACTTCACACCAGCCTCGGCCATCTTGGCGCGCGCGGCATTGATGTCACGGCCTGGAACCGGTTGATTCTTATCGTAGAAGTTACTGGTCGGCGGGAAGGGCTGATTGCCCGTCATGAACTGGCCTTCGAACACGACATTATTGATGGCCTCGCGATCGATCGCGAGGCTGAAGGCTTCACGGATCGCCGCTTTCTTCCCAGCATCGGCATCCGCGCCTTCACCGCCGACATTGAATGTGATCGCGTAGTACCCGAGTCCGACCACAGGCGTGACTGTCAGAGCCTTGTCGGACTTGACCGAGGTAACGTCGGTTGCCGCCAGACGCTCGATCATGTCGAGCTGACCTGAGCGCAGGTTGAGCAGGCGGACGTTCGAGTCCGGCATGCCGCGGAAAACGAGCTGATCGAAGTTGTATTTGCCGGCATCGTAGTATTCGGCGAACTTCGTGAGAACGATGCGATCCTGGGCAACATGCTCGACGAACTTGTACGGGCCTGAGCAGACGGGGCCTTTGGTGAAGTTGTCGCCCAGCGCTTCGCCCGCCTTCGGGCTGATGATCATACCGGCACGGTCGGTCAGCGCGGCCAGCAAGGGAACCGACGGCTCCTTCAGGTTGATCTTGACGGTGAAATCGTCGACCACATCGACGCTGCCGATGGCGCTGATCTCCGACTTGCGGCGGGATAGCTTCATGTTCAGCGCGCGCTCAAGATTGTATTTGATCGCCGCTGCATCCATCTTCGTGCCGTCGTGAAACACGACATCGTTGCGCAGCTTGAGTGTCAGCGCGGTGCTGTCGGCATTCCATTCCCAGCTGGAGGCAAGCATGGGGATGATCTGACCGTTCCCGTCGATATCGACGATCTTGTCGCAAAGCGATTGCAACACGTGGCGGCCGACAAAGCTCCAGTTTGTGGCAGGATCAAGCGTATCGGGATCATCCTGCAAGCCGATCCTCAGAACGGACTGCTGCGCAGCGGCCGGCGCCGTGGACAGACCGGTTAAGGCAAGGCTCGCCATGAGCGCGAGATAAATCGGTTTCATTCGTACTCCCCTCACTGTCTATTCAAGATTGGATGAGACTCATCGGGCAACCGCATAGCCCTGCACGCCGCGCGGATTGGCCCCTGCTTTGACAAGTTGAGTATTGCCGTCCATCTCTCTTGCGACCGCCGAAAGCCGTCCTTCCGACCAAGCATCTCCGACGGTGACTTTGTGCCCTTTTGCTGCCAACACATCGTGCGTTGCCGCGGAGAAGCGCGCCTCAATGGTGATCGCTCCGACGTTGATCTCCCGCGGCCAAAAGGAACTGGGCAGATGATCCGTATGGAAGGAGGGCGCATCGATTGCTTCCTGCA
The DNA here is from genome assembly GCA_023428365.1 of Pseudomonadota bacterium. Taxonomy (GTDB): domain Bacteria; phylum Pseudomonadota; class Alphaproteobacteria; order Rhizobiales; family Hyphomicrobiaceae; genus ZC4RG25. The sequence continues at coordinate 12,509 of JAEYYQ010000512.1, forward strand.
GATTCATCCCCGCGTGGATATGATACAGCAGCATGATGAGCTGCCATTGATCCTGCTGATCCCCGCCCGGCGTGCCGAAGGCCATATACGGCTTGCCGTCCTTGAATACGGTCGATGGCGTGAGGGTTGTGCGCGGGCGCACCGACGGTCTAAGGCTCGAGTTCAGCCCTTCTTCAAGCCAGAACATCTGGCCCCGCGTCGTCAGGCTGAAGCCGAGGCCCGGAATAACGGGGCTCGACTGGAACCATCCGCCGGAAGGCGTCGCCGACACCAGGTTGCCCCAGCGGTCCACAGCGCTGACCTGGACCGTATCGCCGCGCTGAGCGCCATCACGGGTCAGCGTCGGCTCCCCACGGTCATCATTCGGTTGCCTTGCGACGGTCGGCTCGCCACCCCCAAGTCCCGGCTGAGGAATCGTGCCTGGCGCGCGTAGCGGTGGCATAGTGGGCTTGCAATTATCCGGAGCACCCGGTCTGACTTCAAGAGAAGCCGTGCGACCGATCAGTTCTCGGCGGAGATCGGCATAGCTCGAAGAAAGCAGCGTCTGCAGAGGCACGTCCGCGGTGTCGCCATACCAGCAATCCCGGTCGGCCATCGCGAGCTTTGCGGTTTCGACGACGAGATGGACGAAGTCGGGACCGGTCGGGTCCAGGTCCGCAATGTCTGTTCCCTTAAGCATCTGCAGCATCTGCAGCAGGACCGGACCTTGCGACCATGCTCCGCACTTGAACACTTCATAGTCACCGTAGCTCACGGAGACCGGTTTTTCGATGCGAGCCGTGTACGCGGCCATATCATGGGCGGTCAGCAACCCTTTGTGGCGGCGGCCGGAAACATCCCAGATTTCTTCGGTTGCGCAGAAGTCTTCGATCCGCTCGGCGACCGGACCGCGATACCAGAAGTCGAGAGCGGCCTCGATCCGCGCCGTCCGGCTCGAGGCCGTCTTGGCATGATCGAGAAGGCGCCGGTAGAGATCGGCGATCTGCGGATTGCGAAAAAGCCTGCCAGCCTGAGGTGCGACCCCGTTCGGCAAATAAATCTCGGCCGAGGTCGGCCAGTGGGTCGTGAAAAGTTCGCGCATTGTGGCGATCGTGTTGGCAATGCGCGGCACGAGGGGATGGCCGTTCTCGGCATAGGAGATTGCGGGCGCAAGAACGTCCTCGAGCTCGGCTGTGCCGAAGTCGCGCAGGAGAGTCAGCCAGGCTCCGAAGGCGCCAGGCACACAGGCGGGAAGCAGGCCCGTGCCGGGGATCAGATCCAGGCCGAGAGATTTGAAATACTGAACAGTCGCTTTGGCCGGCGAGGGACCCTGGCCGGAAATGACAATCGGGGTGTCGGCGCCGGCGGGTGTCACGATGATCGGAACCTCACCGCCTGGGCCATTGAGGTGGGGCTCCACGACCTGCAGCACGAAACCGGCTGCGACCGCGGCGTCGAACGCCGTATGGCCCTTTTCGAGGATCGACATGCCGACAGTTGACGCGAGCCAGTGGGTGGAGGAGACCGCGCCGAAAGTGCCTCTCAGCTCCGGCCGCGTCGTAAAGGTCATTCCCCAACGTCCCGTTATCTTGGACGACAGCGATTGCGCTTGCACACAGGCTTTGGGGAAAAAGCCTTATTGAGCAAGGTGCCGTCGCGAATTGAGTTGTCAGCGTGATGAGCGCTCAGCTCAAGATCGCACACTCTTCGCGGGCATATTGTATGCCCGTCGCGGGCAGCGCAAGCGTATTATATTGTGCATCGAACCACCCCCTCTCGGACGAGAACTGCCGAAACCGCGCCCTGTCGCCAATCAGGCCGAAGCCAACGGCATCCTCTCAGACCGGATCTCTGCCAGCCCCCTGCTGCTCGAAGTCCCCTTTCCCCGATGGATCATGTGTCCTAAGAGCGCGGAAACACTTTGAGGGCTCCTTCCGCACATGATCCGGCTCGACAATATCAGCAAGCAGAACGGTCATCAGATCGTCTTCATCGAGACCTCGACCGCTCTCAACAAAGGCGAGAAAGTCGGGCTCGTCGGGCCCAATGGTGCCGGCAAGACGACCCTTTTCCGGCTGATCACCGGCCAGGACCAGCCCGACGAGGGGCAGGTCTCCGTCGATCGCCATGTCACCATTGGTTATTTCAGCCAGGATGTCGGCGATATGTCCGGCCGCAGCGCTGTGTCGGAGGTGATGGACGGCGCCGGACCGGTGAGCACGGTGGCCGCCGAGTTGGCCGAACTCGAAGCGGCCATGGCCGATCCCGAGCGTGCGGATGAGATGGACACCATCATCGCCCGCTACGGTGAAGTCCAGGCGCGGTTCGAAGAACTGGGCGGCTATGCTCTGGAGGGACGGGCGCGCGAAGTTCTGGCCGGCCTCTCCTTCAGTCAGGAGATGATGGATGGCGATGTCGGCGCGCTCTCGGGCGGCTGGAAGATGCGCGTGGCGCTCGCCCGCATCCTCCTCATGCGCCCCGATGCGATGCTGCTCGACGAGCCGAGCAACCATCTCGATCTGGAAAGCCTGATCTGGCTGGAAAACTTCCTCAAAACCTATGAGGGTGATCTGTTGATGACCTCGCACGACCGCGAATTCATGGATCGCATCGTGACGAAGATCGTGGAAATCGACGGCGGCACACTGACGGCCTATTCGGGGGATTATGAGTTCTTCATTCAGCAACGCGCGCTGGCGGAGAAACAGCAGCAGGCCCAGTTTGACCGCCAGCAGGCCATGCTCGCCAAGGAACTCAAATTTATCGAGCGCTTCAAAGCACGCGCCTCGCACGCAGCACAGGTGCAAAGTCGCGTGAAGAACCTGGAGAAGATCGACAGGGTCGAGCCTCCCAAGCGCCGCCAGAGCATTTTGTTCGAGTTTCCGCCCGCGCCGCGCTCCGGTGAAGACGTCGCGACCTTGAAGAATGTGCACAAACGCTACGGCACAAGAAGCATCTACGACGGACTGGACTTCCAGGTGCGCCGCAAGGAGCGCTGGTGCGTCATGGGCATCAATGGAGCCGGAAAGTCGACACTGCTGAAGCTCGTGTCGGGCTCAACACCTCCCGATGAGGGGAGCGTCGCGATCGGCCCGAGTGTCCGAATGGGCTATTTCGCGCAGCACGCGATGGATTTGCTGACCGGCGAGAATACCGTCTTTCAAACGCTTGAAGAGTCGTTTCCCAAGGCGGCACAGGGCTCTCTGCGGGCGCTGGCCGGATGCTTTGGTTTCTCGGGCGATGACGTGGAAAAGAAATGCCGGGTGTTGTCAGGCGGGGAAAAGGCACGCCTCGTCATGGCGCAGATGCTTTACGATCCGCCGAACTTCCTGGTGCTGGACGAGCCGACGAACCATCTCGACGTGATGACCAAGGAGATGCTTATCAAGGCACTGTCCGAGTACGAAGGCGCCATGCTGTTCGTCTCGCACGACCGGCACTTCCTCGCCGCACTGTCCAATCGCGTCCTGGAGCTGACTCCGGAAGGCATCCACACATACGGCGGCGGCTATACGGAGTATGTGGCGCGAACGGGCTACGAAGCCCCAGGCCTCATAAGCTGACGCCCCCTACGGGGCACTGTGCGACTGCAATAGGGAATTGATCTCAGTGCTGGCGGCCCCCCGCGCCTGCTTTGTCAGCGATAGGGCTGCAAGGCTTTCGCGACGGTGATGCACCGCGCCAATTATTTCAGCACTTGAAAATCGCTCTCAAATGGTGAAGTGTTTGCTCAATGATACAATCCGGGGCGTCTGTCTATGAGTGCGGCTGCTGCCGGCTCCCAGACCTCACGGGCGGGAGTGAACGTCTTTAATCAAGGAGCGACCGATGCCGCGCATGAAGGGCGCAGAGTTCATCTGCGATTTTCTGATCCGCGAGAAGATCCCCTATGTGTTCGGGATCTGCGGCCATGGTACGGTCGGACTGCTCGATGAACTTTATAATGTCCGCGAGAAGATAAAACTGGTTTCCCCGCGGCATGAGCAAGTCGCCGGGCATATGGCGGATGGATATTTCCGCATTAAGCACGAGGCTGTTGCGACGCTGACATCATGTGGCCCGGGATCGGCAAACATGGTGATGGCCGCTGCTGTCGCACAAACAGATTCTTCGGCATTCCTAGCTCTCACCGCAAACGTTCCGACATCGCAATTCAATCGCAGCCCATTTCAGGAATTGAACCGCCATTATCAGGCGGACTTCCCGAATGTGATGCGTCCCGTCAGCAAGCGCGTGTTCCAGCCGACGCGTGTCGATCAGCTTCCCTTGATGCTGCGGCAGGCCGCGACCACCATGACCAGCGGTCGCCCGGGGCCAGTCACTGTCGATATTCCGTTCAACGTTTTCCAGGAGGAGGCCGACGTCGACCTCGAGGCCACGTGGAACGGCTTCAACGTACGCCGTAGCGGCGCCGCGCCGGAGGACATCTCCACGGCCGCGGACATGATATTGAAAGCTCAGCGTCCCGTGCTGTTTATCGGCCATGGCGTTACGCTGTCGGAGGCGAGCAAGGAATTGACCGAGCTTGCGCATCGGCTCGGAATTCC
>JAEYYQ010000546.1 GCA_023428365.1 Pseudomonadota bacterium
CCCTTGCAGCCCTGGCGCTGTATGTCGGGCTTGTCTCCGTACATGCCCTGCTTCGTCGCACGGAAACAATCAAAGAGCTCAGCGACGAAATCGGGCGACTGGAGGACGAAGTCAGCTTAATCCGCCAGCGGAATGCTGACGGATCTCATCCGCAGCCCAGGCCAGCAATCACGGAGCCCCTCCAACCGTCGGCCGATCCAAAGCGCATCATCCCTGCCGAACTGAAGTCTCCAGCGACCGCCGACACCCCAAATCCGCGCCCGGCGAATGCGACCGCCACTCCGCCTGCGTCGCTCTCACCCAGTGCCGACGTAAAGGCGGCAGTTTCGGTCGCTGCTCCGCAAGGTACAGCACCGATAGCCAAGAGCGAGCCGGCGCATCCCGCAGCCCAAGCTGCTGCACCGCCCAGCAAGGCTCCGGTGACGAAGGACGTTCCTGCGACCGAAGGAGTTGCTCCAAAAGCTGGGGCCTCCATGAACCGCTTCTGGGCATTTCGACCGAACGCCCCGCACACGCCCGTAAGTGAACCAGCAGCACAATCGACCTCGCGACGCGCAAGCGAGACGGTTCGCACCGATAGCCCAGCACGGGCGACTTCGGCTGATGCGCCTAACACGCCATCAATCAGCGAAGGGGGTAACGGAACTCCCGCTGTCGCTGGCGATGTCGGGGTTATCGGCGGCATGATCCGCAAGTATGCCGAAGAGATGGGACCGCCCAATCCCAATAGCTCCGCATCAGGCTCTGCTGCGTCGTCTGGACCGCAAAAACCGAATACCACTCCAGCCCAGCAGGACATCGATCAATCGGTCGACGCGTTACGTGCCACCGCGAATGAGATGCGGCGGTCGGCTGGATCGGAGTCTGCCTCGCCTATCGAACGCGGCGTTCTGCCTCCACTGCGGCCGGAAACGATCAAAGGTCCGCTTCCTCCGCCTGTGAACCATTCGCACGTTCGTATGGCGGCAATTGCCGACGGGATCGCGACAGACAAGTTCGATGTCTATCTCGAGCCCATCGTTGCGCTGGCCGATCGCAAGGTAAGACACTACGAAATCGCCTTGCGGTTGCGGACCGAACCGACCGGCAGCATGGGAGCGGACGAGTATGTCCCCATCGCGCGCGGAACTGGCATGCTGCCGTTCATCGACACCACCTTGATTACGCGCGCCGCGACGATGGCGCGTCATATGGATGAACGCGGAAGCGGCGGTTCTCTGTTCGTCGAGCTCACCGCCGAGTCGCTGACGAACCAGGGCTTCCAGTGGGAATTCGCCGAAGCCTGCCGGCATACGGCGAGGCTGTCCGAGCGGCTGATTCTGACCTTCGACCAATCGGATATCCGCGAGTTCACGGCGCCGCACTGGGATGCGGTCCGTCAGCTCACCGCTGCGGGTTTCAAGTTGGCCATCGATGACGTCGTCAGCTTCGATCCGGATCTGGCCGACCTCAAAGAAGCGGGTTTCCGCTTCCTCCGGTTCACGGCGCGAACGATGATCAACGGCATGCCAAGCCTTGAAGGCCCGGTCACCGGTCCTCAGCTTTGCCAGCGGCTCGCGGTCATCGGCCTCGCGCCAATGGTCAAAGCCATCGAGACTGATGAGCAGTTCGCTCGCATGATGGACGCCGGCATATCACTCGGACAAGGCGCTCTGTTTGGACCGCGTCTGCCGGTCAAAGCGCAGGTGCTGCAGCCGTCACGGAACGTTGTTGCTGCTTGATTGATGCGACTGGCGCGGGTATGGGGCTGTTATGAGCTCACCCGCGCCGACGATCCCCCTGATCCCTTCGATGGCTCCTCTGGCTCCACGCTTCGATGCGTGGATCTGTGATGTCTGGGGCGTTTTGCATAACGGCGTGAAGGCCTTCGGGCCAGCCGTTGAGGCCTGCAGCCGTTATCGGCAGCAATCCGGCACCGTTCTCCTGCTGACGAATGCGCCACGCCCGGCCAGCGCCGTTCAGCTTCAGCTCGACGGGTTTGGCGTTCCTCGCGATTGTTATGATGTGATTGTCACGTCGGGAGATCTGACACGGCGCTTGATCAGCGATCAGCCGGATCGCCGCCTCCTGCATGTCGGGCCGGATCGCGATCTCGGTATTTTCGCAGGCCTCGATCTCAACTTTGTCGGTGACGCAGATGCGGATGTTGCCATCTGCACAGGGCTGCTCAACGATAACGTGGAAACGCCCGCCCACTACACGTCGCGCTTCGCCCCGTTGGTCGAGCGTCGCGTGCCGATGATTTGCGCCAATCCAGATCTCACAGTTGAGCGCGGCGAGCGGCTGGTCTATTGCGCCGGCTCTCTAGCGGCCGAATATGAGCGCCTCGGAGGCAGCGTCATTTATGCCGGCAAACCGCATCCTCCGATCTACGAGCTCGCATTCGAACAGCTCGCGGCTCTTCGCGGCGGCCCGGTACCACACGATCGAATTCTCGCGATCGGAGACGGATTGCGCACCGACATCAAAGGAGCGGGCAATGTCGGTCTCGCGGCGGCGTTCATCGCCAGTGGGGTTCATGTTTCAGGGCCGCTTGATGAAGCCACTCTGGCGACCCTGTTCGCCGATAGCGACACCCATCCTATCGCGGCATTGCCAGCGCTCGCTTGGTAAGCAGAACCCATGAGCGGGCTTGCTCATGAATTCCACTAAAGCCATGTTACAAACGATAGCTTTTGCTTGGACCTGCGCGGTCGCCCATTATCGGGAGGACAAACATGGATTGGGATGATGTCCGGCCGGCCTCGGCCAAGCAGATCACGCTCGGCGAACCACTCGATGTTCTTTCCCTCGGCGATCTTCAGGAAAGGATCTCGGCACTCGAGGCCGAAATCCTCCGCGTAAAGCAAGAAATCGGGACTAAGCAAGCGCACGGCGAAGCCGCAGCCGCTTTCTTCAAGAAAAGCTGACGGTGTCGCTGCGCACATCCTGGAGCGGATTATTACTTGCTGGACGCCTTGGTACTGGTCCCCCAACCTGACGGGGTTCCAGATTTTCGCAAACCACCCAAACCATCCGAGGCAACAGCCGCGGGTTTTGTATCTGGCGCCGTCCGCTTCTCGCTGATCGGTGACTGAGGTTGAGGTGCGGGTACCGGTTGCAGCTTCACCGCGATGCCGAACAGCCGCCAATCCCCCGCTACGTTCTCGAACAACATATCGAAGTTCACCTGCTCCGGACGGGAGTCGATCAAGCCCGTCAGGCGCAGGCGACGGTTCTCGTCAAAGGACGGCGGACGAACCAGCTTGGGCTCATAATAAAGGACCGGCGTGAGATCGATCTTTCGGCGTCTGAGTTCGCCAAAGACTTCCGTCAATCGTGCCGGCGTATTGGCCATCTGAAAGCCGGCGGATCCGAGCTCTCGAAGCACGGAGTAGTTCCCCGTCGCATTGGCTTGAGAGACGGCAATCAAGGTCGCGCGGATCATCAGGCTCTGCTTGGCACCACTCGGAATTGCGAGGCCGCCAGTTGCTTCGACGGGTTTCGCAGCAGGTGTCTGCGCGACGGCAACCGTCTGCACGGCAAACAATGACGCGATTATCACCGAACAAAAATACAGCGCTCGGAGCGTCGGCATGAGGTTCGTCAACGTCATCGCGATGGGCGTCCTGGTTTCAAACCGGTCGTGAAATCGACGACGGAGTGCCCACCTCATCGAAATGGGCACTCCGTTGTTTCACCAGCTCACCTGAAGACCCGCCCGGCCGCCAACGGAGCTTTGGCTGTTTCGGCCGCCGTAAGAGTCTTCCTTCACGGTGAAACCGACGCCACCACTCAGCGCCCAGCGCTCCCCGGCACCGACAAAGTTGCTCCCCAGCACTCCGACAGCGGTAAATCCGAGCGCAACGTTGCCTTCCCAGAAACCGATATTGCCTGCGAGCCCGAAACTCTCACCCGCAACGAGGTCGGGATTTTCCAGAGCCATGGCGATTGCGATGCCACCGCCAAGACGGCTCATCTCGCGGAACAGCAGACCGCCGTCAGATGCCAGGTTGCCCGCGGCATCGGTTGTGACGATCTCAAGCGGCCCCGATTGACGGTCGCGGCTGAGCCCGGAGGTGATACCCGACATCGTGTAGGTATTGTCGGACGTACCGAACACCTGCTGGTTACTCATCGTCGCCGTTGCGCCAGATCCGAACGCCGCCGATCCATCCGGAGAGGCAGACGCGTTGTGACCAACCGCCGTGCTTCTGACACCCTCAGCGCTCGCACCGGAGCCCATGGCCGTTGCGCCGTACGCACCAGCATAAGAATCCTCGCCGATTGCCGACGAGTTCATGCCACTCGCATAGGATTCATGCCCGATGGCGACTGAACGGCTGCCGCTGGCGGACGAATCGCGACCGAGGGCGACGGAGTCCCGTCCACTGGCCGAAGCTTCACTGCCCAGCGCAGTCGCTCCGGATGCTCTTGCAGAAGAGTCCTCGCCTATGGCGACAGAGTTACGACCTCTTGCGGACGCATCATCGCCGATCGCAACAGACCCCGTTCCCCGGGCCGACGCATCCTGGCCGAGCGCAACAGAGTTCTGCCCGCTGGCCGAAGCTTCACTGCCGATCGCCATCGCGCCGGACGCGCTCGCTGACGCGTCCTCACCGATCGCGACGGAGTTGCGGCCTCTCGCGGACGCATCATCGCCTATCGCTACAGCGCTGGTCCCTCGGGCCGATGCATCCTGTCCGAGCGCCACAGAATTCCGCCCACTGGCGGAAGCTTCGCTGCCCAGAGCAGTCGCTCCGGACCCGCTTGCCGATGCGTCTTCACCTAAAGCGACAGAGTTGGTCCCTGTCGCCGACGCCTCATGTCCCACGGCGACAGACCGGTCGCCACTTGCTGAAGATTCACGTCCCAGCGCAGTCGCATTGCTGCCGCTCGCCGAAGCCTCATCGCCTATCGCTGTCGCACCATCGGCATTCGCGACAGAATCCGTGCCGACAGCGACGGTGTTATTCGCCAGCGCCGCAGCACCGTTGCCGAGCGAGGTTGCATTATCGCCTATTGCCTCCGCGCCGCCGCCAATTGCCGTGGTCCGCTCTCCCGCAGTCCAGGCATAGGTCCCGACCGCAGTCGAGCCGTCACCCTCCGCGTGCGAATGATAACCGACCGCGGTTGCCTCTTCTCCGTATGAAACCGCATTCGTCCCGCAAGCCGTGCCAGTGGTATCGATAGTGCTTGCACCACCGTCACCGCCTCCGTCCTGCACGCATTCAAAGCCCGGGCCGGCGGCCAAAGCTGGGGTAGTAATACCCGTCAGTAGGAACGCGGCCACCGTAACGGCAGCTGCCGCCGCCAATGGCTTGCCCGCGCTCCTCAGCGAAGGTTTGTCAGACAATAGATCCATAGTGCCCCCTGATGTCGCAACTGCAGATTGCAGCACATCGGGAGTGGATCAAAACGTTAGATTATTGGTGTTATTCGCGCAACACTATCTGTATTATCTAATTTAATGTTGTTTTTTCTAGAATTTTGCCTTTAGAGAAGATTTCCTTCACGCTTGAAAAGTGGGAGCGCGGTGGAGGTCGCCAGCGCTAATCCAGCAAAATTGGCGATTCTCTCCGCGCTGATTCGTAGGCCGCATCGATGACCTCCAAGGTCCTCTGGATCTCCGCCAGACCAGTCATCGGCTGCCGCTTGCTGCGCAGATCATCGACCGTCTGCACGACATAATCGACGTAGTAATCATCGGAATCGTAGGTCACAGGGGTGAACTCGGGGGCGCCTCCCGGCGACCGGACGACCAGCCCCTCCGGCTCCGATTCCAGATAAGACCCACCCCGCCCAATCATCGCCACCCGGAACTCTCGCTTGGGCGCCATGTCCGGATAGCGATATCCGACATCGATGGACGACAGAGCACCGTTGCGATGTTGAATGGAGATCATCCCACGATCTTCGACCGCGCGCCCATGCAGCAGATTGCTCGTCCTGCAGAATACAGACGCAGCAGGACTTCCTGTGAGCGTCAGCGCCAGATCGATGAAATGGACCGAGAGGTTCATGATCGGCCCGCCGCCTCCCATCTCGGGATCAAGCGCCCAGCCGCAGTCGACGCGTTCATAGCGTTCGGGCGGTCCGGCAATAAAACGGAACGAGACGTCGATCGCTGGGTCGCGTTCCGCTTGCGCCATCAGGCTTTTGCCGATCGCCGCAACGCGCTGCACCAGAGGAACGGAAACATATGTGTCTGCCTTCTCGGCAGCTTCGCGCACTTTCGCGATGTCGGCCGCAGTCTTCGCACACGGCTTTTCCAGGCACATCGGCAGGCCACGCGCAATCACGGCGAGCGCGAGGTCAGGGGCTTGCGCAGGCGGACCGAACACAAACGCCAGATCGAGATCCGCTGCCAACAGATCATCGAGCTTCGCATAGGCTTTGCCGCCATGGCGTTGGGCCAAGGCAGCAGCCGCGTCGGGGTTTTCATCCCACGTCGCGGCAACATTCACTCCCGCCTTGACGAAGCCCGGCTCATACAGCGGTACGTGCCAGTGCGAAGCGCCGATCACTGCGATCTTCATGTCACCGCCTTCAGGTTACCCGCAAATCCGCCGCGCGATCCGTGCAGCACGCCGCGGTCGAGGAAGATGTTCGTGATCAGGTCGCTCGCCTCGGCGAAGCCTGGCAGCCGGCGGCCGTCCAGCCCGCGTGGCCGTGGCAGATCGATATTGATCACGCGATCGACCTTGCCCGGCCGCGGCGACATGACGATCACACGATCCGCCAACAGTACAGCCTCATCAATCGAATGGGTGATGAACAACACCGTCTTGCGCGACGACAGCCAAAGATCTTCCAGGTCGATCCGCATCTGTTCGCGCGTCAGGGCGTCGAGCGCACCGAATGGCTCGTCCATCAGCAGCAATCGTGGATCATGCACCAGAGCCCGCACGATGGACGCGCGCTGCCGCATGCCACCCGACAGCTCGCGCGGATAGGCGTTGCAGAAATCGCCGAGGCCCACTGCCGTCAGCAGAGCCCGCGCCCGTGCCTCATAAGGCGTCGGATCGATACCGCGCATTTCAAGTTGTAGCAAAACGTTGCCCAGCACCGTGCGCCAATCGAGCAGGATCGGTGACTGAAACACGATGCCGACGTCCGTGTATGGCCCGGACACCTGCTTGCCGCCGATGTGGATGCTTCCGGTCGTCGCCGGAATGAGACCGGCAACGAGGCGCATCAGAGTGCTCTTGCCGCAACCCGACGGTCCGACGACGGCGAGAAACTCACCGTCGCCAACCGACAGATCCACTTCATCGAGCGCGCGCACCTGGGTGGAGCCACGCCGAAATACCTTCGATACGCCAGCGATCTCGATCGCTTCCGCACCGCTCGAGCCCTGCGGGGCGGCTCCCTCAGGAGCCGACGCCGCTATCGTAAGACGTGCACCACTCATTGCTTGGGCAGGAAGCTATAGTTGTAGTGATCGGCGTTCGCCGCCTCGGT
>JAEYYQ010000588.1 GCA_023428365.1 Pseudomonadota bacterium
GGGTGATTGAGACTGCGCACCACTTCGACATCACCCCGCGCACAATTCGCGATCGCAATGAGTGATTCACCTCATGGCGATTGACGGTCGAGAGCGATAATTGAACTGAGACATTTAGGGAGAAACTGCACGTGACGCTCAAGGCAGAACCACTTACCGCAGAGGCCTTCGCTCCTTACGGCGATGTCCTGGTTGCGCCGGCTTCAGGCCGCACGGACTTCGGCGAGACGCTGGTCACTCTGCGCCCTCATGCGCGTCCGAGCCTGGCAATTGCGCTGGTTCCACCAACTGACGGAGTGACGCTCAACGCCACGAAGATGGAACGGCACGAGTTCACATCCCAGAGCTTCATTCCTCTCGATGTCTCGCGCTATCTGATTTTCGTTGCGCCCAAGACGGCCGAGGGCAAGCCAGATATCGCCAAGGCGCGTGCCTTCATCGCCGGTCCGGGCCAAGGCATCACATACCGTCATGACACGTGGCATCATCCGATGGTGACGCTCGACAAGCCGGCGCAGTTCGCGGTGTACATGTGGCGGGATGACAAGACCGACGACGAGTTCGTCGATATCACGCCGACGGTCATCGAAATTCCGACCTGACGCCGCCGAAAGATCAGCGACCGGGCTCGCACTGCGCCGACAGAACCATCGCCACGAACGTTCCTTTGGCTTGCCGGTATTCATCCATCGGCTTGCCTTGGAACGTGCGCTTCAACGCATTGTACTTGTCGATCAGCCGCGGATCGCTGCGCAGGGCGTCTGCAAACAAGTGGAAGAAATCCTCCGGCCCATCCATGACCGCCAGCTGTATGCCCAGATGAGGTGACGTTGCGGCATCCTCGAACGATGCGAAGGTATCGGTTTGAAACGAGCCGGTGTTGCGCGCATATCGCGCCGCCAGAACGCTCTCAGCCTCGGCGAACTCGTCCGGCTTAATCCGCACGACGATGTCGAGGTCGCCTTTCGTGAGGCAGCCTGAAACAGCAGTCGCGCCGACGTGGCGGATATCCGCCGATCGAGGAAGGAGGCGCCCGAGTTCAACGACGACTTCGCTGAAAAGCGCGTCGGCGGCACGGCGGGCTGCATCCGGGTCGGGCTTGGCGAGAAAATATGGGCTATCGGGCATCATTCAATTGAAACGGAAGAGCACCACCAAATCCGACGGTGTCACGATTTCGGGCGGCTTGTCTCCACCTCACCGCGATCGACACGCTTGGCGAATTCAGTCTGCCCGCCCGACGCCAGAATGCGCGCCTGCTCGACCCAATTCTCCCGCTCGATGCGACCACGGAATTCGAGTGCCTGACTGACGCGATTGATGTCAGAACTGGTCCAGTTGGCGATCTGTTCGTAGCGCCAGACGCCCATGGCGTTGAGCCGCTTCTCGATCAGCACGCCGACACCGCGGATGCGCTTGAGATCATCGGGGCGTGCCGGTGGCGTTGCACCCCCGGTTGTGCCGATAGCTGCGGGAGGAACCTCACCGCCGCGTAACGCTTCAGAACGCACGGAGCGCAACGCCGTCAGATCGACCTTCTTTTCGGGCGCCGCCTCCACATGGACGGCATCCGGATGCGGGGCGGTGCGGATCGCTTCAGCCAATTTGGTGGGGCGACGCGCCTCCGGGGCGGCTTCGGCTGCCTTGCTATCGAACGTGCGCGCATAGGCCGTTTCGCCCCCGCGCGCCAGAATGTGAGCCTGCTCGATCCAGTTCTCGCGCGAAATGCGGCCTTCGTTGCCGAGCAGAGATTCAAATCGGGTCACTTCGGCACGTGACCAATTTGCGATCTGATCGTAGCGGCTGACGCCTTTTACATTCAGCAGCCGCTCGACTTCCTCGCTGATCTGACTGACGCGCTGCAGGTTGTCCCGACCCAGCGCAAGTGCTGCCGGGCGGCGTGGCGGGAGTGCTGCAATGGATGCAGCAACGGCCGCGCCGATACCGGAGACAGCGGCAGCTGAGCCCAACGGAGCGCCAGTGGCGGGCTTTCGGCTCGTTCCCTCGTCTGCGCTTGGTTTTGCAAGTGTCTGCTTGGCATCCTGGGTCCGGCGGGCATAGGCGGTCTTACCGCCGCTCGCGAGAATCTGAGCCTGCTCGATCCAGTTCTCGTGTTCGATACGTCCCTTGAAGCCAAGCGTATCGCTGATCTTCTGAACGTCGTCGGGACCCCACGCGGCGATATCGGCAAAGCGATGCACACCAGCCTCGCGCAGCTTGTCCTGCAACGCTGCATCAATGGCACGAATGCGCGTGAGATCATCCAAGGCACCCGTTGTCACGGGCGTGGCCGGCGGCGTGGGCGCAGGAGCCGCCGACGGCTTCGCCTGACCAGACGTCGCCGTCGCGTCGGAACGGCGAGCGCCCATTGCGGCAACGGCAGCCATAGCCTGCGCGGCAGCCGCTGAGGTTCCCGAGAACCCTCTCGCGGGCGATGCCGGCGACGGTTCGGACTTCGGGGGCTGCTCGGCAGCTTCCGGCGCTTTCGCGACTTTGGGTGCAGGGGACGGCTCTACAGGCGGCGACGGCGGTGCAACGGTCACTGGCTCCGCTGGCGGGGGAGCAGCAGGCGCTTTCGCGACAACAGGTGCGGGAGGCGGCGGCGCAGCGACCACAGGCTCCGAGGGTGGAGCAGCGACAGGCGGAGGCGCCGGAGACGGCGACTCGGCCACGGGCTCAGACTGTTCCCTCGCCTTGGGATAGACGTAACCGTCACTCTGGGTCAGCGAGCGCTGGAACCTCTGTGTTGTCTCTGCCAGGGCCGCATCATCCGGCTCGCTCTGCGGCAGGCTAACTGTCTCGGGGATGCTTTCGATCTTCGGCCTGATCGGCTCGTGATCCGGCAGACGACGCGGTGCCGCCACAGCGACCGGAGCCATTGCTTCCACGACAGGAGCGGCCCGATGGAAATCCATCACCTCGACAGGCTCGGCGTAGAACGTCCTGCGCAGAAGGCAACCAACGAAGGCCCCGACAAAATACGCTGAGATGAGCAACAACGCGGTTTCCAACAACAGGGCAGTCATCCGAGGCGTCCCCTTCGGCGCAACATTTCGTCCTGGCGAAAACCGCTCACTGCTTGTCGATGCGGCTGCACGAGAGCCAGCCGACACAGAGCCCCATGGAGAACGCCGCCAGGACGTACCAGAAGAGCTTGGCGATCAGAAAATCCATTCGTCGTCCCCGTCGTCTTCGCCAGAGTTCAATTGACCTTGATGGTGAATTCG
>JAEYYQ010000606.1 GCA_023428365.1 Pseudomonadota bacterium
CGATGAACTCCCCCATGCGCTGATCGACTTGCGCAAACAGGTTGCACTCTGCCGGGTAGAGGGTGTTGTCCAGATCGAAGATCCAGGTCTGCGTTTCGCCGAAACCGCGACGCGCCAACGGCGTCACGCCGGCTGGTCCTGTTCCTTCAGGTGGTGGCATCATTGCGCCGTTTCCTCCGCCGTTCCGACCAGGGTGCCGACGCCATGCTCGGTGAACAGTTCCAGCAGCACGCAGTGCGGCACACGCCCATCGATGATGACGACTGCTTCGACACCGGCTTCGACGACTTCAATACAGCCTTCGATTTTCGGGATCATGCCTCCTGAAATGGTGCCGTCGCGGATCAAATCGCGCGCCTTGGCGACACTGAGCTGCGGGAGCAGCTTCTTCTCCTTGTCGAGCACACCGGCAACGTCGGTCAGCAACAACAACCGCTTGGCCTTCATGCGCGCCGCAAGCGCGCTCGCGAAGGTATCGGCATTGATGTTGAGCGTCTGTCCGTCGCGGCTCACACCAACCGGCGCAATCACCGGAATGATGTCGGAGTTCGAGATCACCTCGACGATGTGCGGGTTCACCTCCTCGGGATCGCCGACATAGCCGATATCGATCGCCTTCATGAGATTGGATTCCGGATCGGGCATCTCGGTGATCCGCTTGGCGATCATCAGGTTCGCATCCTTGCCGCAGATGCCAACGGCCTTCCCGCCCTGCCGATTGATGGCGGAGACGATCTGCTTATTGATGGCACCGGCCAGCACCATCTCGACCACTTCAACCGTCGGCTTGTCGGTCACGCGCAATCCGTTGACGAACTCCGACTTGATCTCGAGCTTCTTGAGCATTGCCGCGATCTGCGGGCCGCCGCCGTGAACGACGATCGGATTGATACCCGACAGCTTCAGATAGACGATGTCCTGCGCAAAGGCGTCGGCCAGGGCCTCATCGCCCATGGCGTTGCCGCCGAACTTGATGACAACGGTCTGGTTGTCGTAGCGCTGCAGATAGGGCAAGGCCTCGGCCAGGATCTGCGCCTTCAGATGCGCCGCGCCAGTTCCGGCAACCGCATCCTGCTTTTTGTTTGTCTGTTCTGCCATCGTCACCGCTCCTAGCCCGCTGGGCGGCTGCTTTTATAGCCGCTTGTCCGTCTCCCTCAATCCAATTTCCAATTCAGCACGGCAGCGGTGCGACCGGGGCGCGGGTGCCTTCTGCTGACCAATCAGGTAAACTTCCGTGCGAGTCGGCTAAAAAATGGCAGTAAGACCGCAAACAATCCGTCTGTCTGCCATGATGTTGGGATACCGGCAGCTATCCTTGCGACGCGGAAGACCCGAAAGGGGGGTAGTGGATGTCGCAATCGTTCGTCGAGTCTCTGGGCTGGGTGCCGAAATCGCGCAACCTAGCGATGACGCTCGCGCGCGCCTATGACCAGGCCACGGCGTACTCGCACCGTGTCGTCATGCTCGAACACGTGCTGCTGGCGCTGATTTCCGATAGTGACGCCTCGGCCGTGCTTCAGGCCTGCCAAGTCGACCTGAACCAGCTCAATGCCGATGTCACCGGCTATCTGTCCAATGTCGAAGATCGCGCGCCGCCCGGCACGGAACCTAACCCGGGACCAGCGCCCGATGTGATCCGGATTCTCGAATATGCGGCAGCCGCGGCTCAGCAAAGCCGCCGCCGGGACATCAACGGCGCCATCGTGCTTGCCGCCATCGTCGGCGATGGCCGCAGCCCGGCCGCCGGGATGCTGCGGGCGCAGGGTCTGACCTTCGAAGAAGCCGTCAAAGCCCTGCAACGGGCGAGCGCGGCACCGCGGCCAGCTCCACAACCCCAGCCTGCTGCCGCGCCGGCTCCTGCCCCGATCGCAACGCCTGAGCCACCGCCTCGCAGCGAGATGCCGCCTGCCAGCCACCCCGCTCCGGATTGGCAAAGCCAGCAGGGCGGAGAGTTGCCGCGACACGTGAACGGCGGACTGCCGAATTCCGCCACCGAAGAAATCCTGGCCCGCGCGCGTCGCCGCGTTGAAACCGGGCGGCGGCCTGATCATCCCGAGCATGAGGCTGAAGCCTCCGCTGCGCCTCCGCCACCGGCGCAGCCTGAGCCAAACCCCTACGACCAGCCGCACGAGCCATATCCAACGCAAGCCGCTGAACCGCCTCCCATCAACGGCGTGCCGGTCGAATCGCATCCCAGCTACAGCGATAGTTACGCGCAACATGAGCCGGAGCATCCGATCCCGCAGCCGGATTCGTTGGCGCCGGAACAGCCGCCGCCCATGATGCCACCACCGCCGGACAACCCCACACCCGCCAGCAGCCGATGGGGCATGCGACCTCCACCGCCCCGGTCTCAGCCAACGATCCATCCCCACGTCGGCTTCCCTCGCCCGCAACCGCCGCCGGCACCTCATCGCGGCGAGCCGCAGCGTTCTGCGCCACCGCCATGGTCCAGCCCGCAGGCAGAGACCAATGCTGCGCAGGCGCCGCCACCGCCGGGCGCCCAGCGGCGCGGCCGTGCCCCTGTGGATGCGCGAAACAACACGGCAGTTGCAGCCGGTCAGCTGGTCGAGAATATCCCGCGGTCGATGCGAGTCGGCCATTCGGTCACGGTCGAAGCACGGATCGCCAAGGCGGATGTAACGGCCCTCGCCGAAGGCCTTCAGGGGAGCGGCACCGCCTATCGGCACGATCTGGTCGTCACCAAGGCGATGTCGGTGCGGCTGCGCGCACCCGATGGCGGGTTCTGGATCGAAACCGCATCACCCGAAACGCAATGGATCGAAAACTCGCTCGGTCCGCTTTCTGATGACTTCGCAAGCTGGCGCTGGACCGTGACGCCCCAGCGGAGCGGGAAGGCGCGGCTGCAGCTCGTCGTTTCGGCGCGCACGATCGGAACGGATGGGCTGGCAGCGGAAACCGCGCTGCCGGATCGCTACATCAACGTGAAGGTGCGGATCAACTACGGCCGGACATTTTCACATTGGGGCGGATGGATTGTTGCGGCGATGATCGGCGGTGTCCTGGCCAAGTTCGGCGAGAACGTCTGGAACTTCGTGCAAGCGATCATCGGCGGCTATTGAGAGCATGCCGCCGGCCGCTCAACGATAATCGGCCGCTTCCGCAATCGCAGCACGCACCAGTTCGATGCCGATCCCCTTTGACGACGACGTCGCCAAGACATCGGGATGGGCTGCGGGTTGTTTGGAAATCGCGGCGAGTGTCGTATCGACGACCGCGTTGAGGTCGCTGCGGCTCGGCTTGTCGGCCTTGGTCAGCACAATCCGGTACGAGACTGCCGCCTCATCCAGCAGCGCCATGATCTCCCGATCCGGCGGCTTCAAGCCGTGGCGCGCGTCGATCAGCATGAACACGCGCTTGAGGGTGGTGCGCCCGCGCAGATAGTCTCGCACCAGCTCGGTCCATGCCATGACCTTTTCTTTCGGGGCCTGTGCGAAGCCGTAACCGGGCATGTCGACCAGATACAGCGGTACGTCGCACGTCAGAAAGAAGTTCAGCTCCTGCGTCCGGCCCGGCGTGTTGGAGGTTCGCGCCAATCCGTGCTGGCCGACCAATGCATTGATCAGGCTCGACTTGCCGACGTTCGACCGGCCGGCAAACGCGATTTCAGGCCGATCCGCCTCGGGCAGGAATTCAAGCGACGGCACACCGCGCGTGAACTCCCAGGGGCGAGCGAACAAGCGCGTTCCAGGTTCCACCCAGTCCGCCAGGGCCGCGACAGCCGCGGCTTCCTGCAGTTCTACTCCGGGCAGCGCGGATCCCATTCGGACCTGCTCCTCTCCGCGATCCGCGCCTACCGTTTCGGCCGCCGTCCGCGATTGTTGTCCGGCTTGCGAGAGTAATTCTTCGGCTTCGACTGCTCAGGTGCCGCTTCGGTCTCATCGATGGGCGCCGCGTCGACGTCAGCTGACGACTCGCCAACATCGTCATCACGATCAACGGGCTCGACCGGCTTTGCCGGCGCTGCCTTGGCAGGCGCAGCCTTGACCGGCTCGGGTTTACTCTTGCGTCCCGTAAACAAGCCTATTAACGGCGCAAAGTTACGCTTCATGTTCTGGAAGATCGGAACCTCGACGCCCTGGCGCTTCATGATCAGCCACTGCTGCGTCAAGGACAGCACGTTGTTCCAGGCCCAGTAGATCACGAGACCGGCCGGGAAGCTCGCCAGCAGGAACGTGAACAGCACCGGCATCCAGTTGAAAATCTTTTGCTGCAACGGGTCAGGCTGCTGCGGATTGAGCTGCATCTGAACCCACATCGTAATGCCCATCAGGATGGGCCAGGCGCCGATGTGCAGGAACTCGGGAACCGCGAACGGAAGCAATCCGAACAGGTTGAAGATCGACGTCGGATCCGGCGCCGAAAGATCCCTGATCCAGCCGAAGAACGGCGCGTGGCGCATGTCGATGGTGACGAACAGCACCTTGTACAGCGCGAAGAACACCGGGATCTGGATGAGGATCGGCAGACAGCCAGCCAGCGGGTTCATCTTCTCGTTCTTGTAGAGCGCCATCAGCTCCTGCTGCTGGCGCATCTTATCGTCTTTATAGCGCTCGCGAATCCGCTCCATGTCGGGCTGAAGCTTCTTCATCTTCGCCATCGACTCGTAGGACTTGTTGGCGAGCGGGAAGAACGCCAGCTTGACGATGACCGTGACCGCCAGGATCGCGAGGCCGAAGTTGCCAAGCAGCCCGTAGAGCCACTCGATCAGCCAGAACAGAGGCTTGGTGATGAAGTAGAACCAGCCCCAATCGATCAGCAGGTCGAATTGCAGGATGTTGAGGTTATCGGCATAGCTCTGCACCAGTGAAACCTTACGGGCGCCGGCAAAGAACTTTCCTTCCGTTTCCGCACTGGCGCCTGCAGCGACAATGGTCGCCGGCAACAGATAATCGGTCTGATAGGACTCGATCTGCGTGTCGGTCCGCTTGTTGCCCGTCATCGTGCCGCGATACTCGACGGACTGGTTCGGAATCAGCGTTGCCGCCCAGTATTTGTCGGTAATACCGAGCCAGCCACCAACAGCCTTGTCGACTGTCTTACCGCCATCGTCGAGCGCTTTGGCGTAGGTGATCTCAGTGAACCCACCCTGCCCCAAAACACCGATCAGGCCTTCATGCAGAATGAAGAACCCCTGGATGTGCGGGGTGCCTTCGCGCCGCAGACGGGCATACGGAAACAAGGT
>JAEYYQ010000641.1 GCA_023428365.1 Pseudomonadota bacterium
CCCACTGATTGCGCGGCGGTCCCATCACTGCGTTCTTCGGCAACCGATCCAATACGTCGCGTGCGAAGCCCGAAATAACCTGCTGGCCCTGCCAGTCCGTCATCCGATCGATCCAGATCACGAGACCGCCGGTCGAAAGCCCGCCGAGATGATTGTACCGCTCGACCAAAGTAACGTCCGCACCGGTCTTAGCCGCAGCAACGGCCGCAGACGTGCCTGCCGGTCCGCCGCCAACGACGAGCACATCGGTCTCGGCAAAAACCGGGATCTCACGCGCTGCTTCGCGATGCGTCAGGGCAGGACGCTGAGCGCGCGTGCGCACAGTATTATCCCCGAAGATCTCCAGGCCCTGCTCTTCCGAAACCGCGTTGATCGGCTTCACGTCACTCATCATCATCTCCCGTGCTCGTCGTTCTCTCTCCGTCATACGCGATCCACAAAACCGCAGTCCACACGCATGACAGGAGTTTCAGCCTCTTGGTCCTATCCTAAACATTTGATTTTGCCATCTTATATTTCAAGCTTGGCCTCAGTGGATGCGTTTCTCACCCGCTCAAATGAAAAGGCGCAGCGAGTACTATCCAAGGCGCCTTTCGTTATTAAACGTGAGCTTCACAGCAATCCCGAGAACGGAGCATCATCCGCAACGCTGACGGAGTTCCTCGACTGCGGCGCCGGGGCTGGTCAGGACGGGGCAGGATACGACCGCTGAGACGGCCTCGAAGGCGCGCGAGGTGGAGAAGTGGGCGAGCAGAATGGCATCGCAACCGGCAAGCTTCGAACTCGCCTCAGCGAGACGCTTGTTGTGGGTCGCCGCATCACCCTGCTTCAGCGCGGCCATGGCATCGGCATCCAGAACGGTTTGAATTGTCGCCGACACCTTCTCCTCATCGGCCATCTGCCGGAACTCTTCCTCCATCGAGGCGACGCTGGGCGGAAACGTCGCCAGCATGCCGATCCGCTTTCCGGCTTTCAGCGCACGGCGGAACATCGCCTCATTCGGCTTGAGGACCGGACGGTCGGTCGTCTTCGCGAAGGCTTCAATGGCCGGGCCGAAGGCCGAGCAGGTGTAGAGGATGCCGTCAGCGCCGGTCGCCAGCGCGTAGCGGCCAAGATCAACGATACGGCCAGTCATCGCTTTCGTGAGGTCGGCATCGCGGGCGCGATCCGGGCTCAGCGAGTCGTCGAAGATATTGACCACATCGGCCTCAGGCCAAAGCTCCTTGAAGGCGGACTGGACAGGCTCGATAGCAACGGCCACAGCATGGATTAGGGCAATACGTGTCTTCGGCATTTTTTCAACTCTTCCCTGCGGTCACTCTGAAGGCTCCAATCGTCGACAAGAACGAGCATTTCCCGTCGCTCCGCCGCACGAGGCGTTCCTGTGCCGCTTGATCACGCGGATCGACGCTTGTCCAGATAATTTGTAAAGCGCGCCCTTCGATGGGCTGCGTCTATGAATCAAAAAGTCCGCACCGGCAATCCCGGTTGCGGACTTCTATTCATCTGCTTGTCGACGACCGTTATTTCGGCGTGGACGGCAGGTTGCGCGCGTCGGCAGCCGTCATCTTCGATGTCACGCGATCACCTTTGCGCTCGAACTGATCGGCACGCATCGTGACGATCCTGGGACCGATGCCAAGCGGGGCGCCCATGTCCAGGCGTACCGATTCCAGAATGTTGTTCGGCCCCATAACGACTTCCGTGACCTCACCGAGCCGTTCTCCATCGGAACTGTAAATCGGACTACCAATCGCAACGATCGGCTGGGTCGTAGCACCGCCGGTCGCGCCTGGCGTCTGCGTCGTCACCGGAGGAGCCGTCGATGCGACATCGGGGTTTCGGTCCATCGACGTCAGCAACCAGCCGAGGCCGAGAAGTGCGAGCAGACCAAGAGCCCAATACATCCAGGCAGGGCTCGGCGAGGTTGTTCGGCTTGCCGGCTGATAGGTTGCACCCGTCCTGCGCAAGTCCTCAACGGGAGCTGTGTGGGTCGTCGAAGTCGGCTCGCTTTGGAAGGTATCAGCCGCACTACGGAGCATGTTGGAGAAGCCGGACGGCATCGCGGCCGCAAACTGCGGTGCCTGCTGTGACACCATCCGTGCCAGACCTGCAGCATCGAGCCCATTTTCCTTCTGCACCTTATTCAAACCATTCGCGGTCAGAAGGCCGGCGACGCCCGCGAGGCTATTCGCCTGGGCTGGCTCGACGCCCGAAAACTGCGAAATGGCGTCAGAAATCCCCTTCATTCCACCGGAACCGAGGAGAGATGTCAGAAGGCCCGTACCCGCGGACACAACGGCTTGCTTTCCGGAACCGCCAACCATCGACGCCAGCCCTTCGAGCAGATTGCTGCTCTGGGTATTATTGAGCGCATTGCTCAACTGATTGGCGCCATCAGGCTTGCCAAGAACCCGCGCCAACCCTGCGAGCACCGCAGGAACCGCCGCATTCATTGTTTTTTCTGTGACCATACGGTCTATGCCAAGCATGGATGAGATCCGGGCCAGCATTTCCGGACTGACATTGTTCATGATCGTTGCGAGAATATTGACCGACATGGTGACGCCTTTCGTTGAAACCGCCGATTTCGAAGCAACCGACACGTCGACACGCGCCACGCATTGCACGTGAGCGCTTGCCTCTCGTTCCCTCTGCAGCCCCGCACGCCACCACTCAATCCAGCGCCGTCAAAGTTTTGACCGCCACTTTTCCAAGCAGATGGGCACACCCGACTAGCCCAACTCAGGGGGACGTCAGGCGTTCCGACTGAAGAAATATCTCTTTGAGGCAAGCGGTTCCCATCGCATGGCCCGAGCGCTTGCCAGCCATGCGGGCGAATCCCGCCGCGATTATTGAGCCGCGCGGCGATCGCCCAAATAGGCCATGAGGATCGAAATTGCCCCCACCAAAGGC
>JAEYYQ010000014.1 GCA_023428365.1 Pseudomonadota bacterium
CCGCAACGTCGGAAGCGTTGGTGCTTCGCCGGGCCATTCCTGGTGATCACGATGCGCTTCTGGCGTTGCAGCATCGCGCTTATGCGAGGAACCGGGATATTCTCGGCGTCGAGTCGCTGCCGCTGAAAGTCGACTACCGTGCGGTTCTGGCCGAGAAGGAAGTCTGGGTGGCGGATGGCAACGATGGTTTCGCCGCTGCCCTCGTCCTTGAAGCGCGCCGTGATGATCTGTTGATCGAAAGCATTGCCGTTGATCCGGAATGTCAGAAACACGGCCAGGGACGTGCGCTACTGGTCGCCGCCGAGGCGCGTGCGCAGGAGCTTGGCTTCCGAACCGTCCGGCTCTACACCGGATCGCCTCTGACCCATCTGATCGATTGGTACGGTCGGCACGGATTTCGGATCGAGCGCATCGAGGCTCTCAGCGATCGCTCGATCACTCACATGGTCAAGAACATAAGTTAAGGGAAACGCCGGATGCCGCGCTTTGCTGCCAATCTCAGCATGATGTTCACCGAACTGCCGTTCCTCGATCGTTTCGAGGCGGCCGCCAAAGCGGGGTTCTCGGGGGTCGAGTTTCTGTTCCCCTATGAGTTTCCAGCCGATGAAATCTCCGCGCGATTGAAGGCCAATGGCCTGTCGCAGGTTCTGTTCAACCTCCCGCCCGGAGATTGGACAAAGGGCGAGCGCGGTCTGGCTTCACTGGCAGGACGCGAGGCCGATTTCGAAGCGGCAGTCGCACAAGCGCTCAAATACGCCGAGGCGCTGGAGTGCCCCCGTGTGCACGCGATGGCCGGTCTGGTGCATCACGGCGCGGTGCGGGCGACTTACATCAGCAACTTGAAGAAGGCAGCCCGCATGGCCGCCTCGTCGGGCGTCGAAGTGATTATCGAGCCGATCAATACGCGCGACATTCCCGGCTTCTTCCTCAATTACACCGCCGATGCGCGCGCTGTGACTTATGAGGTTGGCGAGCCAAATCTGGGGCTGCAGTTCGATCTCTATCACCGGCAGGTCATGGAAGGCGACGTCGCGACGGCGATCAAGGAGTATGCGCCGCTGACCCGCCATTATCAGCTTGCCGGGCCGCCGGATCGTGGCGAGCCCGACGAGGGCGAGCTGAACTATCCCTGGTTGTTCAAGCTGATCGATGACACCGGCTTCAAGGGCTGGATCGGATGCGAGTACCGGCCGCGCAAGGGCACGGTTGAAGGATTGAAGTGGGTCGATCGCTGCGGCGTTCGTCTCGGCTAACGAGATAGGTCCAGGAGGAAGTCATGAAGGTTCTTATTATCGGTGGCGGCGGCATGGTTGGCCAGAAGCTGGCGCGACGCCTCGTCAAGGAAGGCCGGCTGGGAGATAAGGAGATCAGCGGCCTGGTTCTGCATGATGTCGTCGAGCCGCAGCGTCCAGACGCGCCTTTCCCGGTCAGCACGGTTGTCGGCGACCTGTCGCAGCCGGGCGAAGCTGAGAAGCTTATCGCCGATAAGCCGGACATGATCTTCCACTTGGCAGCTATCGTATCCGGCGAGGCCGAGCAGGACTTCGACAAGGGCTATCGCATCAATATGGATGGCACCCGCTACCTGCTCGAGGCGGTGCGCGCGGCAGGCAACAAGCCACGTCTCGTGTTCACCAGTTCGATTGCTGTGTTCGGCGCTCCGTTCCCGGAGGCGATCGACGACGAGTATTTCACCACGCCGCTGACCTCCTACGGAACGCAGAAAGCGATCTGCGAACTCCTGCTGTCGGACTACACGCGCAAAGGCTTCGTGGATGGCGTCGGCATCCGTCTGCCGACGATTTGTGTCAGGCCGGGTCGGCCGAACAAGGCGGCGTCAGGGTTCTTTTCGAACATCATCCGGGAGCCGCTGAACGGCGAGGAGGCCGTGCTTCCGGTGTCGGAGGACGTCCGCCACTGGCATGCGAGTCCGCGCTCGGCCGTCGGCTTCCTGATTCATGCTGCAACCATCGACGGGGCGAAAGTCGGTCCGCGCCGCAATCTGACGATGCCGGGGCTGTCGGTTACGGTCGGCGAGCAGATTGCCGCACTGAAGAAGGTCGCGGGCGATAAAGTTGTCGCACGAATCCGTCGCGAGTCGGATCCGGCCATTGCTCAGATCGTCGCCGGTTGGCCCCGCAACTTCGACGCAAGCCGCGCGAAATCCCTGGGTTTTGCGGCCGAGACGAGCTTTGAGGACATCATCAGGATCCACATCACCGACGAGCTCGGCGGCAAGATCGCCTGAGGCAAATCGGAGCAGCGCTGCAGCGCACACGCTTAGGATTACGGTAATTGCCGCGGACGGGTGAACCCTTCCGCGGTTCTTTCGTTATATGACCGGGCAAGCGAGTAAGAACCCTCGCTTGATCGGTGCACGAAGTTCCGCAAAACCGATTAAAAGTGCTCCGTGCGGAAACCAAAATTGGGGTTTTGACTGTTTTAGCTGCATTTTTTCGGCCGTTAACTTAGTTCGACCCTATTCGCGCCATAGTAATTGGCGCTAACGTATCCCGGATCACGCGAGGGGTGACTGGGCCGAGGCAATCTGTGGAGGGCGGGTTTATCCCGCTAAGCCGATAGCTGAGATGTCGCGCCGGTTGCTAGCCAACCACCGCTGTTTAACCCAATCGGAGGGTGTCGCTGGCCTTAAAAGGCGGCGTCTTGATCACTACGTTTCTCTAACGGATTGCCGGACCTCCCCAACAGTACAGACTTTGCGAGGCCTGCAACATGCCCAAAGCAACAGTTTCACTGCAACCCGTGGCTCGAGAAAAGAAAATGTCATCTGATGCAGAGGCAGCAACCCTCACCGCACGGCAATTCGCCCCGCCTTGGCTTGAGGGGGTGCATGTGAACGGTCAATCGGTCGCCCGCGCGCTACCATCGGAAAAGCCGATGTTTCGTGACACCGCTCACACCGTTTTGCCGGTCGAGTTCAAAGGACAGGAAGTTCTGTTCGAAGCTCACGCCTATGAGGATGACTCTGCATCTTATCAGGCGATGGCTCTCGTTCATCGCTCCGGCGAGAGCACTGATGAGCTACCGATCGTCCGGGTTCATAGCGGGTGTGTGACCGGCGATATTTTCCATTCACTGCGTTGCGATTGCTATCCGCAGCTTCAAAAGGCGTTGGATCGCGTCGTCGCTTCTCCGCTGGGTGTGATCATTTACCTGCCGCATCATGAGGGGCGGGGGATTGGTCTGGTTGCCAAAATCAAGGCCTACGCTGAACAGGATCGCGGCCTGGATACGGTGGATGCCAATCTGTCGATCGGGGCTCCCGTTGATGCGCGCGACTATGAGCTGGCCGCGAAAATCCTCAAAGATCTGAAGATGCCCGCGATCCGCCTTTTGACGAACAACCCGCTAAAGGTGGAAGCGCTGGAGCGCCTCGGCATCAAGGTTGCGGAGCAGGTTCAGCACGCCACTTCACCGTCGGCGCACAATGCACGCTACCTTGCCACCAAGCGCGAGCGGATGGCGCATAAGCTTTGATGCTATCGGGTTGCCTTCGCTGGTAGCCGCTCTGAGACACCAACGCGCCGGATCATGCTCCGGCGCGTTTCTATTTCGGCGGTCGATCGAAGCCTCTCAGCCGAGGTCCAGTTCCACCCACACCGGCACATGATCCGATGGCTTCTCCCATCCGCGGGTGAAGCGGTCGATGCCTGATGTCGTGAGCCGGTCCGCGGCTTGCGGCGACAGCAGAATGTGATCGATGCGGATGCCATCGTTCTTCTGCCAGGCGCCGGCTTGATAGTCCCAGAACGTATAAATGTCAGGCTCCGGATGGCAGGCGCGGATGGCATCCGTCAGCCCGAGGTTTGTCAGGTGCCTGTAATGGTTGCGTGAGGCGGGCTGGAACAGGGCATCGTTGACCCACTGCTCTGGCCGCTTGGCATCCACCGGCTCGGGGATGACGTTATAGTCGCCCGCCAGGGCGAACGGATGTTCGTGTTGCAGCAGGCCGCGTGCGTGAGCGAGCAGCCGCTCCATCCAGGCGAGTTTATAGGTGAACTTCTCCGTGCCGATGGGATTACCATTGGGCAGGTAGATCGACGCTACAGTGAAAGCGCCGGACGGCACCGACAGCGTCACTTCCAGGTAGCGTGATTGAACGTCGTCGTCCGCCCCCGGTAGTCCCCGCTGCACGTCGTCGAAGCGCGACTTGGCCAGCACTGCGACGCCGTTGAAACCCTTCTGTCCGTGAACGGCGACATTGTAGCCGAGGTTCTCGAATGCGGCGGTCGGAAACCCTTCATCGACCGATTTGATCTCTTGCAGGCAGACAATGTCTGGCTTGGCCTCGCCAAGCCAGGTCAGCGCCGTTTCGAGGCGTGCCTTGACCCCGTTGATGTTCCAAGTCGCGATTTTCATCAGTTCAAAGGACCGTGAACGAACGGCCCGCCTCGTTGGCTTCAGGATTTCATTAGCGGAAGCTTAACAGTTCCAGAACAATCTAGCCTCTCGATCTTTAAGCTGGGGGCGAGGCATGGCTCTCTCTCTTTATGACGATCAGCGTCGTCGCGACGCAACTCCGCTAGTAATGCTGCAAACCGTCAATCTGTTGTTTGCCGCCGGATGCATTTTTCTCTGGGCGGTGCTGTCACTGCTCATCGAGGACCCGATGAGGTGGGCGACGTCCTACGGCATCGGGTCGCGGCCGCAGCTGTTCGACTACCCGTTCGTTCTCCTGTGGCTGATGCCGGTGGGTGGTGCGTGCGCCGCGTGGGTCGCCCAGCAGGCCAACCGCATGACGCTGGCCTACGTCCTCGCCTGCTATCCGCTCGCCTACATCGGGTTGGTTGTGGGCTGGTACTATCTGGCCCCGTCGAGCTGGCTCTGAGCGACATCGGCGTCGATCAGGCGCGTTCCGCCTCCAAAGCCCGGACGACGGCTGGACGCTCCTGCATCCGCTTGTAGTGATCATTCACTTTGGGGAATTTGGCGACATCGACGCTGTCACCCTTCAGCCAGCCCGACATAACGAACAGGTAGCCGTCGGCGACGGAATAGGTGTTGCCCAACACCCATGGTCCGACCAGCATCTCGTTCTCGATCAGAGTGAAGCAGTCGGTCATCACCTGGGGCATCTTGTTCTTCATGTCCTCCAGCGACGAGTCCTGATTGGCCCAGCGAGTCCCCCGACGACCATGTGCGTGAGCGACATGTACGGTGGACGCGATGTAGGAATTGAAGGCCTGCATCCGGCCAAATTCGAACGGATCGTTCAGCGGCGCCAGCTTTGCATCCGGAGCGGTCTGGGCGACGTATGACATGATCGCCGGAGCTTCGGTCAGGATGCCTTTGGGCGTCGCCAGCGCCGGAACACGGCCCTTCGGATTGAGCTTCAAGTATTCGTCCGAACGCTGCTGGTTTTCCGCAAAATTGATCCGCTTGCCCTCATACGGCAGTCCAGATTCCTCAAGCGCAATATGACAGGCGCGCGAGCACGAGCCTGGCGAGAAGTACAGCGTCAGCATGGAAGATGCCCCGTCAGATGGAGAAGCTGGTGCCGCAACCGCAGCCCGCGGTGGCGTTCGGATTATTGATTTTGAACGACGCCCCGATCAGATCATCGACGAAGTCGATTTCCGAGCCGGCCATATACTCCACCGATACCGGATCGATGAGCACCTTGGCACCATTCCGCTCGATCAGGAGATCGTCGGGCTCGCTGTCGGCGACCAGATCGAATTTGTACTGGAAGCCGGAGCAGCCGCCACCCTCGACGCTCACGCGCAACAGCTTGTTGCTGGCTTCCGCGGCCGCGATCTCGCTGATGCGGCGCGCAGCGCTCTCAGTCAGGATAATAGGCGTTTCGGTTGCGGTCTCGGTCATCGGCATATCCTGCGAAGGGGCGGGCTCAGTCCGGACAGCAGCCTCTCGCTGCGCCTGACATTGCATCCACGCGGGAATCGCCCCTAAACACCTGCATTCGCTGTTAAGATAGTCGCAGACGCGTTTTTGTCCAAGTGGATGGACCCCTTCGTGGACCCGGATCAACCACAAACGCATAACGCCTATGGCGCAGATCTCCCGCCGGGCGGCCGCCGGCTGGGTGCCTATGCTGCCACGCAGGCCGAAAGCCGCGGGCGAGTGTATCCCGAGCCGGACTGCCCGTTCCGCAGCCAGTTTCAGCGCGACCGGGATCGGGTGCTGCATTCCACGGCGTTCCGCCGGTTAACCTACAAGACCCAGGTGTTCGTCTTTCACGAGGGGGATCACTATCGCAACCGCCTGACACACAGCCTGGAGGTTGCGCAGATCGCTCGCACGATCAGCCGCCAGTTGTGCCTCGATGAAGATTTGGCCGAGGCGCTGGCCCTGGCCCACGATCTCGGCCATCCGCCGTTTGGTCATGCCGGGGAGCGGGCTCTCGATACCGTGCTGCACGAGGCGGGCGGGTTCGACCACAACGTGCAAAGCTTCCGGGTCGTGACGCAGCTTGAGCGGAAGTATCAGGCGTTCGACGGTCTCAACCTATGCTGGGAGACGCTCGAAGGGCTGATCAAGCACAACGGACCGCCGGCGCTTAGCCAGCGTCCTGGCGATCTGGCCGTCATGCGGGCGGTGGGCGAGGTCGATAAGGCGCTGTCGCTTGCTCTGGACCAATGGCCATCTGCCGAGGCGCAGGCGGCTGCGTTGGCCGATGAAATCGCCTGGATGACCCATGACATCGACGATGGACTGCGGGCGCGGCTTATCACCTTCGACGATCTGAAGGTGCCGCGGCTCGTCGCGCCGATTGCCGAGACCGTCGCAAAAGCGCCGTCAATCGACGAGTCGCGGAGGATTTACGGTGTCACGCGGCAGCTGATTACCGTTCTGATCGCCGATGTCGTTCGTCAGTCTCGCGAGCGGCTGGCAGCCATTGCGCCGGTTCACCCGGACGACATCCGTGCCAGCGGCGAGGCCGTCGTTGCGTTCTCGCCAGAAACGGAAGCGGCGGTGCGACAGGTGAAGGGCTTTCTATTCCAGCGCATTTACCGTCATCCGCGCGTGAATTCGGTAATGAACAGCGCCGAAGAGATCGTCCGCGATCTCGTCGCTCGCTACCGGCGCGACCCGAGTGCGATGCCTGCGGCCTGGGCGGAGAACGCAAAAGGCACCGATGCGCTCGGCCGGGCACGGCTGGCGGGCGATTTTGTCGCCGGCATGACCGACCGCTACGCCATTGCCGAACATCGGCGGTTGTTTGACGCGACGCCGGATTTAGGTTAGCGCGCCAACCCCTGTTAGCATATCCACTCTCTTGTTAGCATGTTGCCCGCGTCTACGAGTTGGATTCCCTGCGCTTGTTAGGATATTCCGGGCTGCTGTTAGCATATGTCTGTTAGCAGGTGGGTGTCGTACCGACGCCCGCAGCCCGAGGTTGCCGAATGAACGTTTTCGCCGAAGTGGAACAGCGCATCCGCGCTGCGCTCCAAGCGCTCCAGGCCGATGGCGCCTTGCCGGTCGATCTCCCGATCCGAGGCATCGAGGTCCAGGAAGCGCGCGATCCGGCACACGGCGACGTCGCGACCAATGTGGCCATGGTGCT
The DNA here is from genome assembly GCA_023428365.1 of Pseudomonadota bacterium. Taxonomy (GTDB): domain Bacteria; phylum Pseudomonadota; class Alphaproteobacteria; order Rhizobiales; family Hyphomicrobiaceae; genus ZC4RG25. Next base: position 7,547 of record JAEYYQ010000014.1, read on the forward strand.
GGCAAAGCCAACCGGCATGAAGCCGCGTGCGCTGGCTGAGATGATTGCTGAGCGGCTGACGGTGGTGCCCGAGTTCACGAAGGTCGATGTGGCGGGGCCTGGGTTCCTCAACATCACCATCGCGCCCGATGTTTGGCGGCGACTGGTCATCAGCATCATGGAGCAGGGCGGTCAGTTCGGGCGTAGCGCCATCGGTGCCGGGCAGACTGTCAACGTCGAGTATGTATCCGCCAATCCGACCGGCCCGATGCACGTCGGCCATTGCCGTGGTGCGGTGTTCGGCGATGCACTATGCAATGTGCTGGCGTTCGCGGGATATGATGTGACACGCGAGTATTACATCAATGACGCGGGGGCTCAGGTCGATAAGCTCGGCCGGTCGACGTATCTGCGCTACCGCGAGGCGCTGGGCGAGGACATCGGCGAGATCCCCGAAGGGCTTTACCCCGGCGATTATCAGAAGCCGATCGGCGCAAAGCTCGCTGAAGAATACGGCATGTCGCTCATCAACATGCCGGAAGAGCGGTGGCTGCCGATCACACGCGGTGCGGCGATTTCGGAGCTGCTCGAACAGATCAAGGAAGACCTCGCCGCGCTCAACGTCCATCACGACGTGTTCTTCTCAGAGCGTTCACTGACCAGCGACGGCCGTGATCAGGTCAAGGAAGCCATCGACCGGCTGCGGGCGAAGGATCTGATTTTCGAAGGTCGCCTTGAGCGGCCCAAAGGTCATGACGACGAGGAGTGGGAAGATCGCGAGCAGACGCTGTTCCGCTCCACTGCGTTCGGCGATGACGTCGATCGTGCTCTGATGAAGTCTGATGGCGGCTACACCTATTTCGCCAACGACGTCGCCTATCACTACAACAAGCTCGAGCGCGGCTTCGACGCCTATCTCAACGTGCTCGGCGCCGATCACGTCGGCTACATCCCGCGCCTGAAGGCGGCCGTCAGCGCGCTATCGGATGGCAAAGCCAACTTCGCGACGCCGGTATGCCAGCTCGTGAAGATCCTGCGCGACGGCGAGCCGGTGCGGATGTCGAAGCGGGCGGGCACGTTCGTTGCGCTGCGTGATGTCGTGGACGTGGTCGGGCGCGATCCGGTCCGTTTCATGATGCTGATGCGCAAGAACGACTCGGCACTCGACTTTGATCTCGCCAAGGTAATGGAGCAGTCGAAGGATAATCCGGTCTTCTATGTGCAATATGCGCACGCTCGGGCGGCGTCTATTTTCCGTAATGCACAGGAGGCTTTCCCCAGCCTCGATCTCTCAAACCTGAAATCGGCGGATCTTTCGCTGCTGTCCGACCCCGGAGAGATCGATCTGATCAAGCGGCTGGCGCGTTTTCCACGGATTGTGGAGAGTGCCGCGCGTGAGCGCGAGCCGCACCGGGTGCCGTTCTACCTCTTTGATTTAGCATCAGCATTTCACCAGCAGTACGCCCGAGGCAATGAATCGCCACATTTGCGCTTCATACAACCTACCGACGCCGGAGCATCTGCAGCGAGGTTGGCGCTAGTCGCCGCAACGCAGCAGGTGGTAGCCTCCGGGCTGTCCATCCTCGGTGTGCAGGCTCCGAAAGAGATGCGATAA
>JAEYYQ010000049.1 GCA_023428365.1 Pseudomonadota bacterium
GAAGACGCCGATGCAGCCGCAGCCGGCCGCGCCCAAAGGCGTTCTCGGGCCAGGGACGTACAAGGCCAAGAATATCATCATCGCAACGGGGGCACGCCCGCGCGTGCTGCCGGGCATCGAGCCGGACGGCAAGCTGATCTGGACGTATTTCGAGGCGATGGTGCCGCAGGAGATGCCGAAGTCGCTGCTGGTGATGGGCTCGGGAGCCATCGGCATCGAGTTCGCGTCGTTCTATCGCACGTTCGGTGTTGACGTGACGGTGGTCGAACTCCTGCCGCAGGTGTTGCCGGTGGAGGACGCCGAAGTTGCAGCATTTGCCCGCAAGCAGTTCGAAAAGCAGGGCATGAAGATCGTGACCGGCGCGAAAGTCACCAAGATCGACAAGGGCGCGAACAATATCACGGCGCACATCGATCTCGGCAACGGCAAGACGGAGAGCATCACGGCTGACCGTTTGATCTCGGCCGTTGGCGTCGTCGGCAACGTCGAGAACCTCGGCCTTGAGAAGCTCGGCGTGAAGGTCGAGCGCGGCATGATCGCGACCGATGGCCTGGGGCGCACGAACGTGCCGGGCATCTACGCGATCGGCGATGTCGCCGGCCCGCCGATGCTGGCGCATAAGGCGGAACACGAAGGCGTCATCTGCGTGGAGACGATCAAAGGGCTCGAAACGCACGCCATGGACAAACTGAAGATTCCGGGCTGCACGTACTGTCATCCGCAGGTCGCGTCAGTCGGTTTGACGGAAGCGAAGGCCAAGGAAGCTGGCTACGACGTAAAAGTTGGGCGTTTCCAGTTCCGCGGCAACGGCAAGGCGATCGCGCTCGGTGAGCCGGAAGGCCTCGTCAAAACGATCTTCGATGCGAAAGCCGGCCAGCTTCTCGGTGCGCACATGGTGGGCGCCGAGGTCACGGAGCTGATCCAGGGGTTCGTCATTGCGATTGGCTTGGAGACCACGGAAGAAGATCTGATGCACACGGTCTTCCCGCATCCGACGCTGTCGGAGACGATGCATGAGAGCGTGCTGGATGCCTATGGTCGCGTCATCCACATGTGAGGCGCGGAACTGCCTCAACGTCGTCACGACGGCGTTGGGGCAGGGATGACGCCAAATAATAACGTATGCATTGTTGACGTGAGCGTGTGACCGCTTACAATCGCCTCCAAGCAACAAGCAGACGCTTAATTTCTTGGAGGAAAGATATGGCCCGGAGCCTTTTTGCGGCGGGATTCGCTGCTCTCGCTGCATTGACACTCGCTCAGCCCGCATCGGCCGAAGCCAATAAACTGCGTGCCGCCAAGCAATTTGGCTTGGGCTATGTGCAGTACATGATCATGGAAGACCAGAAGCTCGTCGAAAAGCACGCCAAGGCGGCGGGCCTGGGCGACATCACCGTCGAATGGAACACGTTCCGCTCGTCCGACGTGATGAACGACGCGCTCATCTCAGGCAACGTTGACTTCGTGTCGCTCGGCGTTCCTGGGCTGATGACGATCTGGGATCGGACCAAGGGCTCCATCGATGTCAGGGGCGCTTCGGGTCTGAACTCATTGCCACTCGCTCTGATGGTCAAGGATGACAGCATCAAGGACATCAAGGATTTCAACGAAAAGCATCGCATCGCCGTGCCGGCGGTGAAGGTTTCGAACCAGGCGATTCTGTTGCAGATGGCGGCAGAGAAGGAATACGGCCAGGGCAATCACACGAAGCTCGATCCGCTGACAGTGACGATGTCCCACCCCGACGCTACCATTGCGATGATCAGCGGAAGCAAGGATATCACGGCGAATTTCTCGTCAGTACCTTTCCAGTCGCGTCAGGCGAAAACGCCTGGAATTCGGCGCCTGCTGACTTCGACCGATATTCTGGGAGCTCCGTTCTCGTTCAACGTCGTGGCTGCGACGTCGAAGTTCCGCACCGAAAATCCGAAGCTGTATAAGGCCTATCTCGATGCGCTGAACGAGGCGACGGAGATCGTCAACAAGGACAAGCAGCTTGCCGCTGAGACCTATCTTAAGATGTCCAAGGATAAGTCTCCGATCGAGGATGTGCTGGCACTGCTGAACGATCCGGAGAACCAGTTCACAACCAAAGTCTCGGCGATCGATGGCATGATTCAGTTCATGGCTCGGACCGGCAACTACAAGAACAAGCCGACGAGCGCGACGGAGCTGCTGTTCCCCGAGGCTCAGACTCAATAACGATCGAAAAGACGTACGTCAGTGGCCGGCCCTTGGCCGGCCACAATCATTTAGGGAGCGCGCCGCGTGGTTTCATCCAATTCGCACGCACCATTGCTGTCCGTTGACGGTGTGACGCTGCAATATAAGACGACCCAGCATTTGGTGACGGCAACGTATCGCGTCAGCTTCGACGTCATGCCGTCGGAACGATATGTGATCCTTGGGCCGTCGGGTTGCGGCAAGTCGACGATGCTGAAGGCCATTGCCGGTTACATGAACCCAACCGAGGGGCGCATCACCCTCAAGGGCGCGACGATTTCCAAGCCAGGCCCCGATCGGGTGATGGTCTTCCAGGAATTTGATCAGCTTCTACCTTGGAAGACGGTGAAGAAGAACGTGATGTTCGCGCTGGAGTCATCCGGCAAGTTGAAGGGACGTGCCGCCGAGGAAAAGGCGCTCGATGCCCTATCCAAGGTGAACCTGTCCAAATTCGTCGATAGCTATCCGCACATGCTGTCGGGCGGCATGAAGCAGCGCGTCGCAATCGCACGCGCGCTGGCCATGGAAGCCGATGTGCTGCTGATGGACGAACCGTTTGCCGCACTCGACGCCTTGACCCGCCGGCGGATGCAGGACGAGTTGATGCAACTTTGGGAGGACACGCGGTTCACGGTTCTCTTTGTCACCCACTCGATCCCTGAAGCCGTCCGCATCGGCAGCCGCATTCTGCTGCTCTCGCCACATCCCGGTCAGGTGAAGGCTGAGCTGAACAGCGACGGCACCGATGTCGTCGATCCGCAATCCGGCCTCAAGCTGTCCGACCGGATTCACAAGATGCTATTCGCTGATCAGGTCGAAGACGCAGGAGTGCCTGTCCATGACTGATGTTCTGCATTCCACGGTCGTACAGCCGGCGCCACGCCCGGAGTATATTCACGAAGGCGCGCTGAACCAGGAGTTCGGCGTCGTTGAAAAGCCGCTGAGC
>JAEYYQ010000065.1 GCA_023428365.1 Pseudomonadota bacterium
GCGACTACGAGTTGGTCGTGACGACCGACTGGGCCGGTATCGCGGTCGCGCTCGCGAATGGACAGGCTGATATCGCGTGGATGGGGCCGTGGGGCTATGTGCTCGCCAACAGCGAAGGCGGCGCGCAGGCCATTGCCACGGTGAAATACAACGGCAAGCCCAGCTATCACGCGATCATCGTTTCCCGGCCGGATACGAAGATCGAAAAGTGGCCGGACGACGCGAAAGGACTGCGGCTGTCGCTGGCGGATGTCGGCTCGACATCAGGCTGGCTGGTTCCGACCTACTACTTCAAGACCATCGGCATCGACCCCAAAACCTTCTTCCAGTATCGCGATGGCGCTTCACATGCGGCGCAGATCCTGTCCGTCATCAACGACCAGGTCGATCTGGCGTCGGACTTCGACCGCAACATGAACAGCTTCATCGATCGCGGCACATTCAAGCCCGAGCAGATCAAGGTCGTTTGGACCTCGGATTCCTTGCCGAACGATCCGCTCGTTGTGCGCGCGGATCTCGATAAGGACCTGGTCAAGAAGGTGCAGGAGATCGTGCTCGCCATTTCGGATGAGCAGGCGCTGACGTTGATGCCGAAGAATTACACCGGCTGGGTCTCGGCGGATCATTCCAGCTACAAGATCATCGAAGATGCGGGTGTCTCCATCGGACGGCTGAAGCCTAAGACGACCGCGAAGTAAGCGGCGTGAACAGTCGCGAACTTGAGATCGTCCGGCAGCGTCGCACGTTCGGCCAGCGTGTGCGATTTGCGCTGCTGCTGGGTGTCGGCGTTGCGTTCTACATCGTGTGCCTGCGGGTTGCGGACGTCAGCGTCACCAAACTCTGGCAAGGCTTGCCGCGGCTCGCAGGTTGGATCGCTCGGGCATGGCCGCCGGATCTGTCCGAGGTCGGCATTCTTTCGTTTCGCGCCGCCGAGACCGTCGCCATGGGAACAGTCGGCACGTCGTTCGGCGCTCTGCTAGCCGTTCCGCTCTGCATTCTCGCCGCACGCAACATCACACCTTCAACGTGGCTCGCGGTTCCAGCGCGGGGACTATTGAATGCACTGCGCGGCATCGACAGCTTCGTATTTGCGTTGATTTTCGTGGCAGCTGTCGGACTTGGTCCGTTCGCGGGCGTGCTTGGTGTGGCGCTGCATTCAGCCGGTTCTATTGCCAAGCTCTGGTCGGAAAGCATCGAAACGGCCGTGCCAGGGCCCATCGAAGCCGTCACCATGACGGGGGCTGGGCGGCTGAAAGTAATCCGCTATGCGCTCATTCCGGACGTGCTGCCGAGCCTGTCTTCCATCACGCTTTACATGTGGGAGTGGAGCGTGCGCGCCTCGACCGTTCTGGGCGTGGTGGGTGCGGGTGGCATCGGCCAGGAATTGAAGAACAGCGTCGACCTCCTGCAGTTCGATCGCGTGTTCACGATCCTCGTGCTCATTCTTGCGATGGTAACAGCCATCGATGCGGTGAGCGCATGGTTGCGGCGGCGGCTCGTATGACACCGATCCTCCGCGCGCAGGGTCTTTCGAAATCGTTCGGTGCGCGCAAGGCGCTCGATGATGTGTCGCTGGAAGTGAAGGCGGGAGAGTTCGTCGCCGTTCTGGGCGCCAGTGGTTCAGGGAAAACCACGCTGTTCCGCTGTCTCACACGATTGACTGAGGCAGATCGCGGGACGATTGAACTCGGAGGAAAGCCGTTTCATGCCCTGCGTGGCCGTCAGCTCGCTGCGGCCCGACGGCGGATCGGGGTAGTGTTTCAGCAGTTCAATCTCGTCCGCCGGCTGTCGGCCCTCGACAATGTGCTCGCTGGGCGGCTGGCGGCAGCGCCGTTATGGCGCGTCATGCTGCGAACGTTCGATAGCAAGGACGAGAGCATCGCCATCAGGGCTTTGCTCGAAGTGGGGCTCGGCGAGCATCTCGACCAGAGGGCTGATACGCTGTCGGGCGGACAGCAACAGCGCGTCGCCATCGCGCGAGCCATTGCCCAGCACAGTCATATCATTCTGGCGGACGAGCCGGTCGCTAGTCTCGATCCCGAGACCGCAGTTTCGATCCTTGAACTGCTGAGCAATCTCGCGCGGTCGAGCGGGATTGCGATGATCTGCACGCTGCATCAGCCGCAACTGGCGGAGCGCTTTGCCGATCGCATTCTGACCATGGAGGCAGGAACGCTGACTGTGCAGCGTTCCTGATCGGGTTCCGTCCAGTCTACTTACGTGAATTCAGTTTTCCGGCGGTCGCCCAGTCACTCTTTTCGACGTCGTCAAACACGATCGAAACGTTCTGCGGCGTTGCATTTCCGTGTTTCACCAGAGCCTCCGTGATTGCCTCGGCCATTGCGGCCTTCTGATCTTCGGTACGGCCTTTCAAGAGCTCGACTCTGACGTGTGGCATCGCTTGGGACTTTCCTTAGCTAGGTGCTTGTATGTTCATTCAACGACAGCAGCAGGTGGCTTGCCGATGTTGGTAAGCCGATCCAGCCTGCGTGTTGATAGCCCGTCAGCAGCGCTGGTCCCACTCAAAAAGAGGTCTGCCGTATCGCTTCATTGGCGAACCTTGACTGCATAGACAAAGCGATATTAGGATTTAACGTCGTGACGTCAGCCACAGAAGCAACGCGCGGCACTGTGAACTCGGTGCGGGCATCGACGCATCCGGTGCTATCGGATCCATTCGGCTCGAACCGCAACCAGGAACGTCGGCGGGGGTGTCCAGCTCCAAAGCCGGAAAAGCGGAGGAGACCAAGGCTATGCGATCGGGATTGAAATACGTCGTGGCGGCATTGACGCTTCTCGGGACGAGCGTCATGGCGCACACGAGCGCTCACGCGGATAAACTTGCCGATATCCTCGCCAAGGGAGTTGTACGCATTGGCGTGCCTCTCGATGCTCCCCCGTTTGGGTCGCAGGATGCCAATCGCAATCCGATCGGCTTCGACATTGAGATGGCCGAGATGGTGGCCAAGGGGCTGGGCGTCAAACTGGAAATGCAGCAGATCACCGGCGCCAACCGCATTCCGTTTCTGCTGACGGACAAGGTCGATATCGTCATTTCCGTGATGGGCCTGACGCCGGAGCGCGCCAAGCAGATTACATTCACGGCGCCTTACGCGAATACATTTCTTGCGGTGTACGGCCCTAAGTCGTCGGCCGTGTCGTCAGCGGACAATATCGGATCAGCGCGGGTTGCCGCCGCCCGTGGCACGACTCAGGATCTGGCGTTGACTGAGATGAATCCGAAGGCTTCTCTCATGCGCACCGAAGACGATGCGACCGCGGCAGCTGCTTACATCTCAGGACAGGCGGAATTGTTTGCCACCAACAGCATCGTCGCCCAGGCGTTGGCCAAGCAGAACCCCAACAAGGAATTCGATCGCAAGTTTGTTATCCGCCGCAGCCCTGCGCATATGGGCGTGCGCATGGGTGAGACAAACCTCGCGCGCTGGCTGGACGGCTTCATTTTCTACAACACGATGAACATGGAGCTGGATCGTTTGCACCAAAAGTATCTCGGCATTCCGATGGATCCGTTGCCGACACTTTGAAGCCGATTGCCGGTCGGCGCTGAGACATGCTGCCGACCGGTACTCTCATCAACATCCCGCGCCCCCCCGACTCAACACGACCGCGAATACGTAAAGAGGCAATACTATGGGACGTCCGGCTGACATCCGCCCTTCCACCGCGTTCACCACTGTCGATCTCGATAAGCCGGGCAAACAGATCGGCTTCGTCATGATCCCGCATTCTCCCCATGCCGATGCGTGGGGCGCGACCCAGATTCCGTTGGCGGTGATCGCGAATGGCAAAGGGCCGACCGTCATCATCGAAGGCGGCAACCATGGCGATGAACACGAGGGGCCGATCACAATTGGTGAGCTGATCCGTGAACTCGATCCCGGTCAAGTGCAGGGGCGACTGATCCTCATGCCCGCGAACAACGCTCCGGCCGTACAGGCATCGCAGCGCGTGTCGCCGGTTGACGGATTGAATTTCAATCGGACATTTCCGGGCGATCCGCGCGGAACGATCACGCAGCAGATTTCGGCGTACATGACCGACCATATTCTGCCGCGCGGCGATGCCTTCATGGATTTGCATTCCGGCGGCTCGTCGCTGGACATTCTGCCGAGCGCGATCATCGAGCCATCCGAGGATGCCGATCTCAGGCGCCGGAACGTGGCGGCCGTTCGCGCCTTTGATGCGCCGCTGACAGTTGTGATCTCCAATCTTGGCGAACCGCGAACTGCCACGGCCGCTGCGATCCGCGCCGGTCTCGTCACCGTCGGGACGGAAATGGCGGGCGCGGGCCGCGTGTCGCTCGATGCACTCGGCATCTGTCGTCGCGGCGTGCGCAACGTTCTCGTACATCTGGGCGTGCTCGAGGCTAGCCATGGCGCACCGCGTCAGCACAACAGCATGATTTTGGAACTCGATGGCCCCAACGCGTATGTGTTCGCCACGGCGGATGGCGTGTTCGAGGCGTTCCATGAAAACGGACACGAGGTGAGTGCCGGCCAGCCAGCAGGGCGCATTCATTTTCCGCTGGACCCAGGTCGTGAACCCGAGACACTGCACTACAGGGCAGATGGCATACTCTATGGGCGTCGGCATCCGGGGCGCGTGAGGCCCGGCAACTGCTGCCTTGTCGTGGCATCCCGCTTTCGTGGCGACATCGCATGATTTCGATCGCGGATATTGAGGCTGCTCGCACGCGCATCGCGCCGCATGTGCGCCATACGCCGACGCTTGCCGTGTCCGGCGTTAAAACGGAATTGCCGATGTCCGCGCGGGTAACCCTTAAGCTGGAATGCCTGCAGGTGACTGGTTCATTCAAGGCTCGCGGTGCGATGAACCGGTTGCTTGGCGCGCCGGATCTCGATGTCAGCAAGGGCATCGTTACCGCTTCCGGCGGCAATCACGGTCTAGCTGTCGCGCGCACGGCTTATGCGGCGCGAACGTCCGCAGCGATTTATCTGCCTTCCAATGTCTCGCCTGCGAAGCTCAGCAAGCTCAAAGCCTGGGGCGCGCGGACGGAGATCGTGGGCGATGTGTGGGATGACGCGAATGCGGCTGCGTTAAAGTACGCCAAGCAAACCGGGGCTGCTTATTTCCACCCGTTTGCCGATCCGCTGGTTGTGGCCGGCCAGGGGACGCTCGGTTTGGAGATCGTCGATGATCTGCCGGATATCGATACGATCCTTGTGGCGATCGGCGGCGGCGGACTGATTTCCGGACTGGCGACGGCCATGAAGGCGCGGCGGCCGGATATTCGCGTCATCGGCGTAGCTCCGACGGGATGTCCGACATTCAAGCTGAGTTTCGATGCCGGGCGGGCGATGGCCATCGACAAGGTCACGACCCGTGTGCCCACCATGGCGTGCCGGTCTGCCGATCCAAACATTTTCGAGATTGTTCGCAGCCACGTTTCCGATGTCATTTTGGTCAGCGACGACGAGATGCAGGCTGCAGCGGAGTGGTTGTGGTTTGAGATGGGTATCGCTGCCGATCTTTCTGGAGCCGCGTCCATTGCAGCGATACGCACCGGGAATTCAGTGCTATCCGGTTCCCGGAACATCTGCGCATTGATTTGCGGCGCCGGACCGGAGGGGACCGGGGCCTGATCCAGTCTTAGTTCAGGCCCTCGCTGATCGACCGGCACGTCGCGCGTAATGCATCGAGCACCCGGTCGTGCTCGGCCGCGACGCCGTGGCGATCGAGATACGGAATAACAATCGCAGCAATGGCGCGACCGTGCTTGCCGATGATCGGCGCGCCGATGTCCGTGACGCCCACCACGTCATGGCTCTGCGCCACGAGGTAGCCC
>JAEYYQ010000295.1 GCA_023428365.1 Pseudomonadota bacterium
CCGTCACGAACGTCAAACCGAATGGCGGCGGCACCTACGCCGTCACCACCCGCGAGGGTCTGCAACTGCCGAGTGCCGTCTCGGACACGAGCAACGACGGCGCGCTCGTCGTCTGTCTCAGGCCGGAAGCGCTCGGTGTGCGGCCCGGCAGCGAGAGCGGTCACAGCGCCGATGGCGCGCGCATCGCGGGCGAAATCCAGGATGTCGTTTTTACCGCTGGCACCGTCCGCTATCGCGTGACGACGCCCGGCGGCGCGCAACTCACCGTCAAATTGCCTTCTCAGCGTCAGGTGCCGGACCTCGAAGTGGGTCAACCCGTCACCCTGACATGCACAACCAGTGACACGCTGCTGATCCCCAAGGAGTAGACCACAATGTCGAGTCTGACGAATAAGGTCGCGCTGATCACAGGATCAGGCGAAGGGATGGGGCGCGCCCACGCTCTGCTGATGGCGGAACGAGGTGCGGACATCGCCGTCCACGATATCAAGCCGGACATCGCCGAGGAAACGGCAGCGCGCGTGCGCAAACTCGGTCGCAAGGCGCATGTGTCGGTGTGCGATATCTCGGACGTCGCCGCTGTGCAGGCGATGGTGAAAGCTGCGACCGGGACGCTCGGCAAGATCGACATCCTCGTCAACAACGCCGGTCACGGCCAGCGCAAGGAGACGGCAGAAATCTCGGAAGAGGATTTCGAACGGATGTTCTCCGTCCACTGCAAGGGGTCGTTCTTTGCAGCGCAAGCGGTGGTTCCTGCGATGAAAGAGCGCCGCTACGGCAAGATCGTCAACATCTCCTCCATGTGGGGCATGACAGGCGCGCCGGTGGCGCCGCACTACTGCGCCGCCAAAGCAGCACTGCTCGGGTTCACCAAGGCGTGGGCGAAGGAACTCGCGCCCTTCAACATCCACGTTAACGCGGTAGCGCCGGGCGGCGTGAAGTCCGGCGGCCCGAAGAAATTCGACACGCCGGAAATCCTGAAGGCCAAGGAAGAAAAAGTGCCTCTGAAGCGCTACTGCGAACCGATCGAGATCTCCTACGCCGTCGCCTACCTCGCATCGCCGGAAGCGGACTTCGTCACCGGACAGGTGATCAGTCCGAATGGCGGCGAAGTGATTGTCGGATACTGAGGAGCATCGTCATGACAGACAAATCAGCTGATCTCTCCGGCAAGGTTGCGTGGGTGACAGGTTCAGGCCGTGGCATGGGGCAGGCGCACGCGCTGCTTCTCGCCAAGAACGGCGCGGATATCGTGCTGCACGACGTCCTGAAGGACGAGGCGAAGGCGACGGCTGCCGAAGTCGAGAAGCTTGGCCGCCGTGTTTTCATCACCCATGCCGACGTCGCCGATCCCGCGGCGATGAAACAGCTCGTCGCCGATGCCACCAAGGCGCTCGGCAAGATCGATATCCTCGTCAACAACGCTGGCATCGGACAGCATAAGTCGATCGAGGAGATCACGGTCGAGGACTTCGACCGGATGTTCAACATCCACGTCAAGGGCTCGTTCTTCTGCGGGCAGGCGGTGATCCCGGCCATGAAGGAGCGCCGCTCCGGCAAGATCATCAACATCTCGTCGATCTGGGGCCAGGTCGGAGCCGATACCGCCTCGCACTACTGCGCGGCCAAAACGGCGCTGCTCGGACTGACGAAAGCGTGGGCCAAGGAACTCGCGCCCTGGAATATTCATGTCAATGCGGTCTGCCCTGGCGGCGTCATCACCGAGATGCCGATCAAGGTCCAGGGTTGGGAAAAAATCCGCATGAAGGAAAAGAAGGTGCCGCTCGGTCGCTGGGCACAGCCTGAGGAAATCTCACACGCCGTCGCGTTCTATGCGAGCGCGCAATCGGACTTCATCACCGGCCAGGCGCTGAGCCTGAACGGCGGCGAGACGATCGTCGGAATTTGAAAGGACGCGCACTCATGCATTTCGGTCTCTTTAACTTGATGACGAAGCGCGAACGGTCTCAGGACGTCGGCGAGATCTATCGCAACATGGCCGAGCACGTGAAAATGGCCGAGCAGATCGGCTTCGATATCGCGTGGTTCGCCGAGCATCATTTCTCGAACTACTGCCTGTGCCCGAGCCCGCTGACGATGTGTGCGTTCCTCGCGCCGCAGACCAAGACCATCAAGCTCGGTCCTGCCGTGATCGTCGCGCCGCTCTATGAGCCGGTGCGGATGATGGAAGACATCTGCCTCATCGACCAGCTCAGCAACGGCCGCCTCGTGCTGGGCTTCGGCACCGGCTACCAGGAATACGAGTTCCACAAGTTCGGCGTCGACATCAAAGAATCGCGCGCCATTTTCCACGAGACCCTGGATCTCCTTGAAAAGCTGCTGGCGGGAGATCCAGTGAGTTACGAAGGAAAGCACATCAAATTCCCGGAGACGCATTTCTCCGTGCGTCCGGTGCAGGCGCGGCCGGATATCTATGTCGCCGGCCTCGCAGGCGATCCCGAAACGCAGGCTCGTGCCCGCAAGCGGGGTTATATTCCGTTCTTCACGACTGGCTGGAATACGCTCGATACGATTGCGCAAACGCGTGACAAGCTGCGCGACGCCTATGTTGCAGCCGGCGGAAAGCATGATGAAGCGCCCTATGCGATGCAGCGCTACATCTTCGTCACCGACGATCGCGCGGAAGCCCTGAAG
>JAEYYQ010000175.1 GCA_023428365.1 Pseudomonadota bacterium
GTTTGCTATCGGCGGGAACAGGCGGGCACTTATTTTGTCGGGAAGCCCCGCCCGACGATTTCAGGTGATGGTCTATGTTTACGCCGGGATGCTTGCGGCGTTTGCATCCTTCATCATGACTGCCCGCATGAACGCAGCTCATCCGACCATCGGTCTTGGCCTGGAATTCGATGCGATTGCTGCGGTGATCCTCGGCGGTACGTCATTTGAGAAGGGGCGGGGCGGTATTGTCGGGACGGTGATCGGGGCGCTTTCGGTGGGCGTCCTGCGCAATGGGCTCAATCTTCTCGGTGTTTCGACGGAGTGGCAGGTCGCTGTCGTCGGCATTGTCATCATTCTGGCCGTCAGTCTCGACTCGCTCCGGGGACATAATCAATGACAATGGAAGTTGCGCGCGCTGATCGCAGTATTTCGATGGCTGATTATTTCGGTCTGACACCGGATCGCACGTTTGTCGTCGTCTCGCGTATCCTGGCGCTGACATTGATTGTCGTAACCCTCTCGATCCTGAGCCCTTATTTTCTGACCTGGTCAAATTTTATCAACGTGCTGAGACATGCGGCGCCGCTATTCCTGCTGTCGGCAGGTTTGACGCTTGTTGTTCTCACCGGCGGCATCGATCTTTCGGTTGGATCGGTGCTGGGTCTTTCAGCTTGCCTGTCAGCATCATTGATCGTCGCAGGTTACCCCGTGCTTGGAATTCTAGCTGCACTGGGCGCTGGGGTCGCGTGCGGGATCGTCAATGGCACCCTCGTCGCCTATGCGAAAATTCCGTCGTTCATTGTGACATACGGCATGCTCTGGATCGCCAATGGCCTCGCATACGTGTTCATGCAGGGCGAGGTGATTTACGGGATGCCTGAAGGCTTCCGCTACATCGGTGCGGGTTTCATGGGGCCGATCCCGGTGCCGGTGATGATCATGCTTGGCGTGTTCTGCGCGCTGCACGTCCTTCTGCACCGCACACCGTTCGGACGCGGGATCTACGCGATTGGCGGCAATCCCGCCGCGGCGCGACTTTCCGGAATGCCGGTCAAGCGCCGGCTGGTCTTCGTCTATGCCCTTAGCGGACTGATGGCGAGTTTCGCAGCATTGGTCGTTGTGGCCCGTACCAACGCGGCCGACGTCAGTTTGGGCGAGGAGCAGCTTCTCCCAGCAATCGCGGCCGTTTGTCTGGGCGGCACCTCTCTATTTGGAGGCGTTGGCGGCATCGCGGGGACCGCGGTAGGCGCTCTTATTCTGGCCCTCGTACTCAATGGCATGAACCTGCTTGGTATCAATACCTTCTGGCAGGCGGGTGTGCTGGGATTCATCATCCTGATTTCCGTATTCGCCGATCAGATCGTCGGCGGACGCATTGGCAAAGCCGCCGGTGCATCTCAGTAAAGAAAAATGAAAAGGCGTAGAGGAGGAAAGTCCGTGACAAAAATTACAAGACGACAATTCACGATTGGTGCTTCGCTCGCAGGCGCTGCTGCTACGATCGGCACGCTTCCAACATCCCCTGTTTTCGCGCAGGGTAAAAAGCCAACGGTCGCATTCTTTGTGAAGAACGTGACCAATCCCTTCTGGAAGGCATGCCGCATTGGCGCTGAGAAGGCGGCCAAGGATCTGAATCTCGACCTCGAAGTCGTGGCGCCGACTAAGCCCGATAATATTGAAGAACAAACCCGCCTCGTCGAGGACTGGATCGTCAAGAAGCCGGATGCGTTTGTGTTTGTGCCGGTGGACTTCAAGGCCCTGGTGCCAAGCATTCAGAAGGTCAACAAAGCTGGTATCCCGGTTATTGGTTACAACAACCGCATGACCGATATCGAACAGGTCACGTACATCGGCTCGGACGACGAAACGTTCGAATACGAGATGTGCAAATACCTGTTCAAGTCGATGAACGGCAAAGGCAAGGTCGTCCACATCGATGGCGTTCCAGCGGCCTTCACGGCACAGAAGCGGAAGCTCGGTTTCGAAAAAGCGGTCAAAGAAAACCCGGGAATCGAAGTACTCGCGTCACAGCCCGGCCAGTATCGCCGTCTGCCGGCGACACAGGTTTTTGAGAACCTGATGCAGCGCTTCCCGGAAATTGATGCGGTCGTGTCAGCGAACGACGACATGGCGGTTGGCATCGTCGAAGCGCTCCATGCAGCCGGTCGTGGCGGCAAAACCAAAGTTGTCGGTATTGACGGTATCCCGGATGCCATCCAGGCGATCTCCGAAGGAAAGATGTTTGCCACTGCCGATTTCTCCGGTCACGACCAGTCTTATCTCGCCGTTCAGGCTGCGGCCCGACATCTGAAGGGCCAGCCTGTGCCGAAAGAAATCATGCTGCCGGTGTTCATCATCGACAAAGCCAACGTGAACACGGTCTCAAAGACACCAGAAGAACGCGCCATTCCGTCATGGGATAAGGTTGTTGCCAAGTCCTGAGACAACGAGACGATCGCGTAAAGGTGGCTGATGCGGCCACCTTTACTTCAACGATGATGTGCTGACACGTTTTGGCACGTCCACGGAGAAGGGTATGGATCACGTGACGACGCCACTTGTTTCAATGCGCGGCATCTCCAAGCGTTATGGCGGCGTGCAGGCGCTGTCGAATGTCGACCTCGACATTTACACTGGCGAAGTGCACGCCCTCGTCGGCGACAACGCCGCGGGCAAGTCGACGCTCATCAAGTCACTTGCGGGTGCCGTGCAACGCGACAGTGGGACAATCACGTTCAATGGCGAGGAGGTGAATATAACTTCGCCGCGTGATGCCAAGGCCCTTGGCATCGAGACCGTTTATCAGGATCTCGCTCTTGCTGATAATCTCGATGTTGCGTCGAATATTTATCTGGGGCGCGAGTTGACGCTGAAGCCGCCATTCAACGTTTTCCTTGATTTGCGGCGCATGGAGGAAAATTCGCGCTCCCTTCTGAGTCGCCTTAAAATCAATATTCCATCGATCCGCCAGAAGGTGCGGACGATGTCCGGCGGCCAGCGACAGTCGATTGCGATCGCGCGCACTGTTGCGTTCAATGCAAAGGTTGTCATTCTGGATGAGCCGACCGCAGCGCTCGGCGTTGAAGAAACGCGGAAGGTTTACGACTTGGTGCGCGAGATGCGTTCTCAAGGCTTGGCTGTCCTGATGATTTGCCACAACATCAATCATGTCTTCGAGCATAGCCAGCGCATTACCGTTCTGAAAACCGGGCGGCTCGTGGCTTCGCGCCGTGCTGAAGAAACGTCACACGATGAAATTCTGCGGATGATTGTTTCTGGCAGTGCCGAGCCTCCGACGACAGAGCGCCGGCCGATCCCGCATGCGGTCGCGAGCTGATTGACAGGTGGATACGCGATTTAACGGTACGGCGTTGGTGGCCGGTGGGACCGGTGCCGTAGCCAAGCGGTTGATTGAGAGGCTCCTAGAGGCTCGCTGGTCGGTTCTTGGTTTGAGCCGTAATCCGTCCGAAAAGGAATCTGCAGCGCAATGGCTGGCTGCGGACCTTCTCGATCGCGAAAGTTGTTACCAGGCTCTCCGTGATCACCCACAGATCACGCATGTATTCTACTGCGCCCGCGCCAAACACGGCGAAGGTGGCGTGGAAAGCGTCGAAGAAAACGTCGAAATGCTGCGCAATGTGATCGACGCGAGTGAGCAGGTCGCGCACCGCCTTCAGCACATTCATTTGGTTGAGGGTGGGAAATGGTATGGCCAGCATCTTGGGCGTTACCCAAATCCTGCGCAGGAAGATGATCCGCGCCACATGCCGCCGAATTTCTACTACGATCAGGAAGACCTGCTTCGTTCGCGGCAGCAGGGAAAGCGTTGGACGTGGTCGGCATCGCGCCCGAATGTGATTTGTGATTTTGCACCCGAGCGCCCGCGCAATCTCGTGTCGATTATCGGAGCATACGCCGCGATCTGCCGCGAACTTGGTATGCGCCTGGATTTTCCAGGTAAGCCTGGGAACTACACGGCACTAACCGAAGTGACCGACGCGACTTTGCTGGCGAACGGCATGATGCATATGGCGACCTCGCCGTCGTGCGAGAACCGGGCGTTCAACATCACGAATGGCGATGTGTTCCGCTGGGAGCGGATGTGGCTGCGCATCGCCGAAGCATTCGGGGTACAGCCAGGTGTCGTACGTCATATCCCGATCGCGCGCTGGATGGCCGATAAGGAGCCTGTCTGGCAGCGGGTTGTCGCCAAGCATGGGTTACAGCAGCGCCAGCTTGATCAGGTTGCGCTTTGGGGATTTGCTGATTTTGTCTTCGGCCAGGATTACGACGTCATATCGAATACGACGCGATTGAGACTTAGCGGATTTCACGAAGTCGTCGACACTGGAGAAATGCTCTTGAAGCAACTCCAGCAATATCGTGATGCTAAAATACTGCCGTGACGTTCTGGAGAGCTGATGATGCAGTTTGAGAAAGTGTTGGTCACGGGCGCCGGCGGCTTGCTCGGCAAATACGTCGTGGATGAATTGAAAGGCCAGGGTGCCTCGGTTTCCGGCCTCGATCTCCTACGCCCGGCTGAAGGCGATATACCGTTCATTCAAGGTTCGGTTGAGGATGTCTCCGCGGTTGAAAAGGCGTGCAGAGGTCGGGATGCTGTGGTCCACGTTGCTGCGCGCCCGAACATCTGGAGCGGGAATGGCAACGAGATCATGAACACCAATGTCGTCGGTACATGGAACGTGCTGGCGGCTGCGGAGGAGGCTGGTGTAAAGCGGGTCATTCTGACGTCCAGCGATAGTGTGACCGGCTTCACCGTTCTCCAGGGCAGCATGCTGCCGCCGGAGTATCTGCCAGTCGATCAGGATCACCCGCGCAACGCCACTGATCCGTACGCGCTCAGCAAGGTGCTCTGCGAGGATCTCGGCCGCAGCTTTTCTCTGCGCGGTAAGATGGAAATCATCGTCATTCGCCCGGTCTATGTGCTGTACCCGGAATTTGAATGTGAGGTGCGGGCGCGCGCGGCCGATCCCGATAATTACAAAGGTCCGGCCGCGGGCGGCCGTCAGCCCGCTGGCGGCGGTCCGATGTGGCACTATGTCGATCCGCGTGACCTCGCCCGTGCCTTCCGTCTCGCGTTGGATGTGAAGAAGCCGAGATTCTCCGCCTACGTCATTTCGGCCCGCAACATGCTGGCGCCGGAACCGACGATCGAGCGGTTGGCGCGGATCACTGGCAAGCGCATTCCCGTGAAGAAGCCGGACGTCTACAAAGCCAATCCGTTTGCGCCGCTGTACGATCTGTCTGCCGCGTGCGACGATCTCGGCTTCGAGGCGGAACACGACATGCGCCGGCTTCTCTATCCCGACGGCTGAGGCTTCGAATGGCTATTTTGCATACGGCTCATCTTCGTGCCCACCCGCATGCTGTAGAGCAATACAAGCGGCGGCTGTTGCGGCACGCCCGGATCAGTCTCGACGCCGAGCCAGGAAAATGTCTCAAATTCGAAGTGCATCAGGATCAGAACGATCCGACTTTGTTTTTTTTGATTGAGATCTATCGCGACGAAGCTGCGCTCGAAGCGCATCGCACGTCGCCGCATTTTCTAGCTTACCGCAACGATACAGACACGTGGGTTGCCGAGCGAAAGTGGTGGTACTGGACACCACTCAATGTTCCTGCAACTGACACGCCGCAATAAAAAACGGGCGGCGATGCGATATCCTGCCGCCCGCTCGACTATCCGATATCAGCTCAGCCTTTGCCGGTGAGAAGGAGGTCGATCCACTCGTTGATGCCGGTGCGCATGTCATAGCGCGGCGCATAGCCGAGTTCTTCGCGTGCGCGGGCAATCGA
>JAEYYQ010000221.1 GCA_023428365.1 Pseudomonadota bacterium
AATTCGTTTTTGTGCGTCTGTCGGCTACATTGGTTCACTAGAGCTTTCTTGCAAATTCATCCGACATCAAAGCGCGTTTTTCGTTAGCGCCTCCTTTCGTGCAGGAGTTAGCTATGCGTTCCTTCCCTCAGCATCGCGTTGGATGTTGCGCGGGAATATTCGGGGGCGACACTGACGTCGATGACGGCGACACCACCAGCTTTCACGACGTCAACCGCCTTCCCGATTTCCGCTGACAGCGCCTCCGGAGCCGCGACCGGCCCGAAGCCCGCTGCTCCCTGGCCGCGGGCCAGCATGGCAAGATCGAGCGGTGGATCGTCCATACGCAGTCCGATAGACCGGTTCTCGATCGGACGCCCACGCATCCGGGCCACCCGTTCCTGATGCAGTTCGTCATTGAAGAATGACTGATTATTGGCGACCAGGATCAGCATCGGCACCTTGTAGTGGACTGCGGTCCACAGAGCCGTGAGACCCATGAGGTAGTCGCCGTCACCGAGCACCGCGACAGGAAGCCGGTCACTGCCCATGTCGCGCAGGGCCAGAGCGGCGCCGGCGGCCATGCCTGGACCGGAACCGATGCCGCCACCGCCATCGAACCCGATGTAATCCAGAGGGCCGTCGAAATTGCAACAGGATCCGGGCCAGCCTAGAGGCAAGCGGATGTAGGATGGGCGATACTTGGCCAAGGTCGACGTCACAGTCCGCGCGAACGCAGCGACCGAGATCCGTCCGTCCACCATGTCTGGGCCTGGTTCGGGTTCTCCGCGCGGGGTTGGAACATAAGCTTTGTTCTGGCCTTCTCCGAGTTCTTCCAGAAGCCGTGTGACGAAGCGATCCGGCGAGGCAAGGAAGTTGAGATCGACAACCGGCAGTGCCTGATAATCCATGCTCCAGCCATTGTGGCTGTATTGGTCGAGCGAGCAGATGATAACCTTGCCGTTCGGGATCTCTCCGCGACAGGCCTGACGCATCGTTCCGGCGGGATCGATCCAATCCAAAGCAAGGATGACATCCGCGTCGCGAATGAGGCCGCCTGCTTCCGGTGTCAGATAGAGAGTCGGCGGGAACGGCTGAAGCGGATGCGCTGTGGGGAAGGTCGCCCGCGTCTTGATGTCTGTCAGGACATTTGCTCCCAGTCGCTCAGCGAGGGCGACGCGCGCATCCCAATCGGATTGTTCGCTCGACATGCGGCCGAACATGATCAGCGGCCGTTGTGCTTGGGACAGCATCTTCGCGGCCTGCTTCAGTGCATCCGCCGGTGGCTCGGCAGCACGCGGCGGCGCAAAGCGCTCAAGCGGCGGCAAGCCGGGGCCGTCCATCTCGATCAGCCCTTCCTGCAGACCGGCATCGAGACACACGAAGGTCGGACCCGCAGGTTCGGTAGCGGCGATCTGGTGGGCGCGCAGCAAGGCTTCGAGCGCGGAGGGCACGGAAGAGGGCTGGTTATCCCATTTCGTATATCCACGCAGCAGAGCGCCGAGATCCGTTGTCGTGTGAATCCAATCAACCCACGGGCGGCGCCGTGTCGAGTCCATCGGGCCCTGGGCGCCGATCAGCACCATGGGGATGCGATCGCACCAGGCATTGAAGATCGACATCGTTGCGTGCATCAGGCCAACGTTGCTGTGCAGCGCAACAACCATCGGCTTTCCGGTGACGCGCGTCCAACCGTGAGCGATGGACACGGCGTTCTCTTCATGGATGCACAGCAGCAATTCCGGGTCTTTATTTCCGAGATAATTTACCAGACTGTCGTGCAGGCCGCGGAAGCTAGCTCCCGGCGTCAGCGTGATATAGCGGTGGCCCAATGAGCGGAGCAGTTCCGCAATGGCATCGCTGCCGAAAGCGACAGCGTTCTTGCCTTGGATGTCCTGCCCTGGAACGTGCTTTTTTTGTTGCATCACCGCGCTGCTTTACTTCGAGGCCGCCTTATCTCGGCGAATGAAGCCACTTTCCTAAAGGCGTGGCGAACGATAAAACTCGATCAACCAGTTGAAAAAAACTCACTAGGGAAACGCTCGAGGTCAGGCCGCCATGCAGCTACCCCCCTTGAATGCGCTTCGTGCTTTCGAGTCTGCCGCCCGGCATCTCAGCTTCAAGAAGGCTGCTGAGGAACTGTTCGTGACACCGGGTGCAGTGAGCCGCCAGATCGGCAATCTGGAATTCTTCGTTGGCCGAAAGCTGTTCGCGCGCCAGAACGGCAAGGTTTCTCTAACAGATGCTGGGCACGCCTATGGGCGTGAGATTTCAGAGGCGCTTGGCCATATCGCGACCGCGACCGCGACTGTCAGCCGTCGCGCACCACGTCATGTCCTGAAGGTCAAATTACCGCCGACGTGTGCCACGCGCTGGCTCGTTCCTCGTCTCGCGCGTTTTCATGCGATGCACCCGGAAATAGCAGTGCAGGTGATGACGTCACACGAACCGGTCGATTTCAGATTGGAGGATGTCGACGTCGCAATCTGGTACGGACAGGAGCCGCCGGAGGCATGCACATACGAGCTGCTGTTTCCCGAGGTGTTGGTTCCCATCTGCAATCCCAGCATCGCGCGACAGCACTCCAAGGCAAAGCCTCGCGATCTCACGGGTCATGTTCTGTTACATTCGCTTGTCCGTCCGGATGACTGGCAGCTCTGGTTCGAAGCGTCGGGCATCAAGGATCTGCGCATTGATCGCGAGATCATGTTCGATAATTCAAGTCTCACCTATGAGGGTGCGCTCACAGGCCTGGGCATAGCCGTGGCGCAGCGAGCCTTTGTCAGCGATGAGCTGGAATGCGGACGCCTCTGCGTTCCTGTTGACATTCCGTTCAATAGTGTCCGCGGTTACTATCTGATCTACCCGCGAGACCGGCCGAATGCCCGGATTCGCGCCTTCCACAATTGGATCTCCGGCGAAGGCCGTAAGACGCGCCAATACCTGTCCTGATCTGATTGTCGGACTGTTTAAGCGCGCAGCCGACAGTGCCGAGCGCCTATGCGACCGGGTGAGTTTTCCTCAATCCGGAATGAGCAATTATGGCTGGCGCTCTCAGGTCACCGGGTGGATCTTTTCTCAACAGACCCATTGGGCTGTCGTCCGTATGTCCGGCAAGAGGCATCGGGCGGAGGAAACTGGGCGCTCGTAATCCTATGCGGGGCGAGCGCTTCATCTCACGAGACATTCAAATTCGAAGAGCGCTAACCATGCCTCCCTCACCGGCCGCGGAGCCACGCAGCAGCTTCCGGAAGATATGGGATTCTCACGTCGTCGCGCCTCTCGATGACGGACGCGATCTCTTCTTCGTCGATCGGCATGTCCTGCAGGAAACGACGAGCGCCCGCGCTTCCGACGGATTGAGGCAGCGCAAGCTCGGGGTTCGGTATCCCG
>JAEYYQ010000255.1 GCA_023428365.1 Pseudomonadota bacterium
GACCGGCTGGGTCGCCATAGCGATTGCCGGTCGGGCCAGCAGCGCCGGTCTCGGCGAGCCCCCAACTCGCGCCATGGCGCTCACGGACGGTGCGCGCGACGAGCGAAGCGTAGGGTTCGCTGGATGATCTGAGGCCTTGTCTGGTCATATCGTCGGCGGTGATGCCGAGCAGTGCTTCGCGTGCCTGAGCCGTGTAGGGAACGGCACCGCCGAGGAAGTACGCGGATGCGCCGGGCTGCGCGAGCAACGCTGCACTGATGAGACCGGCGGCTGACGACTCCGAAATCGCAATCGTCTCGCCGCGCTGACGCAGCCGTGCGCCCAGATCTCGCGCTAGAGGCAGCAGCAACTCCATCTATCTCTCCGTCAGCGCCAGGCCTTACGCCTCGGCCCGGTGGGCATCTGCCATTTGTCCCATGCTGGTGAAACGGAAATCATGACGCGGCATCAAAGCCGGTGTCATCGTCGCCCCGAAACCGCCCGCAGCGTGCCGGCGATGGATCCAACATGACGCGAGGCCAAATTGATTGGCCGGCACATGATCGTGGAACAGGCTTTCGGCTGTGTGCAGGATGTCGCTCTTGTCCACCTTGAGGGTGGCCAGCTTGCCCAGCATATACTCGAAGTTGCGCGGCGATGGCTTGTAAGAGCCAACATCCTCCGCCGTGTATATGGCGTCGAATTCAACCTTCAGTCGCGCATTGCTGTGTGTGAAGCTCTCATTGTCGATGTTCGACAGAATCACAAGCTTGTAGTGCTGCTTCAGGTACTGAAGAGCATCGACCGTGTCAGGAAACGCCGGCCAGTCCTTGATTGAGCCGCCGTAGGTCTTGCACTCGGCCAGCGGTGCGGAAACACCCCATTCCTCGGCGAGACGCTTGTAGATGACTGCGAGAACGTCGCTGTAGCGCATCGCTGGCGTTGTCGTTTGCTGAGACGACTCGTGTCGGGCGTGGGCCTCGAGAATGTCGTCTCTGGAGAGGGTGCGCTTCACGCGGCTGGTCAGCGGCTCCAGGGCCTTGACCATCCCACTCTCCCAATCAATCAGAGTTCCGTAGCAATCGAACGTAAGAACCTTAAAATCGCGCAGTTTCATATCGGGCGC
The DNA here is from genome assembly GCA_023428365.1 of Pseudomonadota bacterium. GTDB lineage: Bacteria > Pseudomonadota > Alphaproteobacteria > Rhizobiales > Hyphomicrobiaceae > ZC4RG25. The sequence continues at coordinate 1,106 of JAEYYQ010000255.1, forward strand.
CCCCAGGACACAATATATGAGCGACCTTATGATGAGACATGGTGTCCAGCGCAAGCCTCGTATCGGCAACATGTCAAACTATTGGGAGCAGAGGACGATCGCCGCTTGACCTGGACGGCTGTTTCATGGTTTTTCTGCCGCCGAAGCATTCAGGCGGGGTTTCCCTGCCAGACGGTCCATTTCTGAATCCAAGTAGAGGACCCCACGTGGCCATCGGCCCGAGGGCCACGGACGTGCTATGAAAGTCAAGAATTCGCTCAAATCGCTACGTGCGCGCCATCGCGACAACCGCGTTGTTCGCCGTAAGGGCCGCGTTTACGTCATCAACAAGACGCAGCGCCGGTTCAAAGCGCGCCAGGGCTGAGGCCCTTTAGGGAAAATGTCCGTGATGTCCTCGCGGTGAGCTTTGACGCTCCCGTGACGGCGACGTATGTTTCCTGAATGCGTAATTTCTTAACGTCGTCTTGGCTTGCTGGCGCCGCTTTCGGCGCCGCAGTCGTTTTGTGCCCGGCGCTGTCCTCGGCGCAATCTCCGCCTCAATCTCCCGGCCGCGATCAATCGGCACCGAACTTGCCTGAGGTGACGCCCGAGACGCCCGAAAGTGACGCGGCAGAGGGCTCGCCTCCGAAAAAGATCGCCGAAACCATTCCCGACAGTGCGGTCGAGCGCGCGAAGATGCTCGATAACTTCTACGCGCTCCTGGCAACAGCCGAGGACGAGCAGAAGGCCGAACAGACAGCCAATGCCATCACCAGGCTATGGGCTGTGTCCGGCAGTGACACGGTCACAGTTTTGATGGCGCGTGCTCTGAAGTCCTTGCAGGACAAGAATAACGCACTGGCATTGCGCCTGCTGGACGCTGTGGTGGATCAGGCACCGGATTTTGCGGAAGGGTGGAGCCAACGCGCTCACCTGCTGTATCTGGATAATCAGGTGCAGCGTGCCGTTGGCGACCTGCGTCGTGCCCTTGCACTCGACCCCAATCACTTCAGGGCGATGAGCGCCCTCGGCCATATCCTGCGCGAGGTCGGGGAAAAGAAGGGCGCACTCATGGCTTATCGCAAGCTCCTGGAGATCCATCCGTACGCCGAAGGGGCCCAGAAAGCAGCCGACGATCTCGAACGCGAGATTGGGGGACAGGGGATCTGAGGCCCCCGTCCCAATCCATTCCCTTTAGCGACCTTCCGCGACCGGGGCGCCGTTCTCATCCAGGAACGCCATGCGCACCATGTTGGTCGTGCCGGGGGAGCCTAGGGGCACACCAGCCGAAATGATGATGCCATCGCCCGCTGCTGCGAACTGCTCTTCAAACGCGATGTGGCAGGCTTTGCGCACCATATCCGCGAGATTTTCCGGATCGCTGGTCAGCACCGAATGGATGCCCCATACCATGGCAAGCTTGCGCCCGGTCGCCAGCACCGGCGTCAGGCCGATGACCGGCAGGACCGGGCGTTCACGGGCCACGCGCAGGGCTGTGGAGCCGGTCGCCGTGTAGCAAATGATGGCCGCGAGCTTCATCGTGCCGGCAATCTTATGGACCGCAGCGGCAATCGCATCGGGGCCTGTGGCTTGCGGCACCGTCTGCGTCGCGTGAACCAGGGCGTCGTAGCTCGGGTCCTTCTCCGCTTCGATCGCGATGCGGTTCATCATCTGAACGGCTTCAAGCGGGAATTGGCCGGCGGCCGATTCCGCGGACAGCATGATCGCGTCGGCGCCATCGAACACGGCTGTGGCGACGTCGGAAACCTCGGCGCGGGTCGGCACCGGCGAGCTGATCATGCTCTCCAGCATCTGCGTGGCGACGACGACAGGCTTACCAGCCGCGCGAGCTTTGCGCGTGATTTCCTTCTGAAGGCCAGGAACACGCTCGACCGGCATTTCGACGCCGAGATCGCCGCGCGCCACCATGAACCCGTCGCCGGCCGCAATGATGGCGTCGAGATCAGCGATCGCTGACGGCTTTTCGATCTTGGCCATGATCGACGCGCCCTGGCCGATCAGGCGGCGCGCGAGAACCAGATCCTCGCCGCGCTGAACGAAGGACAGCGCGATCCAATCGACGCCGAGCCGCAACGCGTAATCAAGATCGGCGCGATCCTTCTCGGTGATCGGGTTGATCGGCAGGATGCTATCCGGCATGGCCACGCCCTTGCGGCTGGCCAATCCACCACCGACGACGACTTCTGCTGTAATCTCGCGCAGGCTGCGGTCAACGACCCGCATGCGCAATTTACCGTCATCGAGCAGCAGCGTATGGCCGGGCTCGACAGCCTCGAAAATCTGGTTGTGCGGCAGGAACACCCGCTCGGCAGAGCCGGGCTCTTCCTTGCGGTCGAAACGGAACAGCGACCCTTCGTTGATGAACGCGCGACCGCCGGCAATCTCGCCGATACGGAACTTCGGCCCCTGAAGATCGCACAGAATGCCGATCGGCCTTTTGAACTTCAGCTCGGCATTGCGCACCGTCGCATGCAGCTTGCGCGCGACCTCGTGCGAGGTATGGCTCATGTTGATGCGGAAGACGTCGACCCCGGCTTCAAACAGCCGTTCGAGCATTTCGGGTTCCGAAGATGCCGGGCCAAGGGTAGCGACGATCTTGACCCTGCGCGTGCGCCTCATTGTGCCTTTGCTCCCGCTTCCTCTGGGTCGGTGAGCCGGATTGTCCAATCCTTAGCCTCGCCCGTATCCACCTCGAAGAAGCCCGTACGCCGATAGCCCCTCCGCTGGCAATCCCTAACATCACGGATCGCGAAAGACTTATCCTGCGTACACATGAAGTTTGTACCAGCCCATTCGCCTCCGCGATCGTAATCGACAGCATAGACGTAAATGAATCGGCTCGGCACTGCGCCCTTGAGCAGCGTCTCGCAGGTCTGGGAGGCAATGTTCCACCAGCCCTCGGTCGCCCAGCCCTTTGGGTCCTGGTAGCCGATAGCGACACCCACCCGGCTGGCAGACGTGTTGCACATCTTCAGATCGGCGAACGCCAGCTCCGCGCTTCCACACAGGACCGTAGCGGCCACCAGCGCTTTCAGCGCAGCCCGGCGTGCGTTTACCAAACTCTGAAGGGGAAAGCTCACGAAGCCGTTGGTCATGCCGAAGACACTACCACTCCTTTCTCGCGGGACGGGAAGACGGACGGGGCTCAGGGGTCAATCAGAATTGCGCGGAAGTCGTTCACGTTGGTCTGGGTGGGGCCGCATTGAACGAGGTCGCTCAGTCGACTGAAGTAATTGCTGGAGTCGTTGTTGGGCAGGTACGTGGCGGCTTTGAGATCGAGAGCGGCTGCGCGCGAAAGAGTGTCCGGAAAGACCATGGCGCCGGCCGGGTCGTCAGCGTTTCCGCCGCCGCCGTCTGCACCATCGGTGTCTGCAGCCAGTGCCGAGATGCCCGGTGCGCCGTCAAGGCCGATCGCAAGTCCTAGGGCATACTCCTGGTTTGGACCGCCGACGCCGTTGCCCCGCACCGTAACAGTCAGTTCGCCCCCCGAAAGGATCGCGACACGCTCGCCAGCAGCAAGTGTCTTGCGCGCCAATTCTGCGTGCTCCCGGCCGACATCGCGCGCTTCGCCTTCGAGTGAATCGCCAAGGATTTCCACGCGATACCCCATCTCGCGGGCCTGTTCGCCAGCAGCTTCGAGCGATAGGCCGGGCGCTGCGATCAAGGTGTACTCGGCACGGGACAATGCCTCAGCGCCGGGCTTCAGCGTTTCGTTGACGGGATTGTCCAGAGCGGTGCGAATTTCGTCGGGCGGAATGACGCCAAACCGGCTCAGCACCTCGCGCGCGTCCGCAAGTGTGGTCGGATCGCCGACCGTCGGCCCCGAGCCGATGCTGGACGGATCGTCGCCGGGGACATCCGAGATTGCGAGCGTAACCAGGCGCGCCGGATGTGCCGCGGCAGCGAGTTTGCCGCCCTTGATGCGCGACAGATGTTTGCGCACGCAATTCATTTCGTTGATCCGTGCGCCGGATTTCAGCAGCGCCTTGGTCAAGGCCTGCTTGGCGTCAAAGCTGATGCCGGAGACGGGAGCGTTCCACAGCGCCGAGGCGCCGCCCGAGAGCAGCACCAGCACAATGTCGTTCGGCCCCGCGGTTTTCACCAGCGCCAAGGTCCGTTCGGCAGCGGCCGCGCTCGCTGCGTCCGGCACGGGATGACCGGCCTCGACAATTTCGATCCATTGCGTCGGCAGCCCGTATCCGTGTCGCGTTGTGACAAAGCCGGAGACGCGATCGGCTTCGCCGTGCTCGCGATAAAACTGTTCGGCAGCAACCGCCATTGCAGCCACGCCTTTGCCAGCGCCGACGACAATGATCCGCCCTCCGGCTGGGACGCGTGGGAGATGTGGCGGCAAGCAGCGGCCCGGAAGGGCGCGCGCTACGGCTGTCTTGTACAGTTCGAGCAATCTCGACCGCTGATCTGCGCTGCTGCGCTGATTGGTCTCGGTCACTGGGCTTCCTCTTTCAACTTGATTCTGCCCGTGTTTCCGGGCTGCGCCCATCTGTGGGGATTGGCTTTGCCGCGTCAAGGTTCGATGATGACACCGATCAGGGCAACGGGCAGAGCGCCGGATATGCAGGACATGTCATCGACACTCATCACGGCGGCGCGTGCCGAATCCTACACGATTTTACCGGGCCGCACGGATGCAGGTCTGGTGCTTGTTTGTGATCACGCCGATAACGCATTTCCACTGGGGTATGGCACGCTCGGCTTGGAGGAGAGCCAGCTCAAGCGGCATATCGCTTACGATATCGGCGTGGCAGAGATCACCCGTCAGATGAGCGAGATGCTGGGCGTCCCAGCCGTTCTCAGCCACTATTCGCGGCTGCTGATCGATCCGAACCGCGGTGATGATGATCCGACGCTGATCATGCGCCTGTCGGATGGCGCCATCGTACCCGGGAACCGCGTGCTGACAGCGGAGGAGCGCGAGAAGCGGCTGCAACTTTACTATCGGCCCTATCATCAGGCGATCGATACGGTGCTGGATGCGTGCGAAGCGAGTGGAACGCCGCCAGCCATTCTATCCATCCACAGTTTCACCGAGAGCTGGAAGGGTTATGCGCGGCCTTGGCACGCGGGCGTTCTTTGGGATCAGGATGGACGTCTGGCTCTACCGCTGCTCGATGGGCTCTACGCAGGGGGTGATCTGATCGTCGGTGACAACGAGCCCTACACCGGTCGCCTGAAGGGAGACACCATGTGGCAGCATGGGACGCAGCGTGGTCTCGCGCATGCAATTATCGAAGTGCGCCAGGATCTTATTCGTGATCTCGCCGGGCAGACGACGTGGGCCGAGCGACTGGCGCGATTGATGCGCAGCCTTTCAGGGCGTCCCGATCTGCATTTCAATCTTCAGGGAAGCGACCACGGCACTGCTGCAGCAGATGCTGGGAATGCTTATGTGAGAGGTGAAGCACCGCGCCACAGAAGCAGGAGATCGTCATGCCCGCCAACGACGAAAACACACGCATCGAACTCGAAGCAGCAGCGTTCCGCAAGCTGGTGGCTCATCTCCGTCAGCGCACCGACGTTCAGAACATCGATCTCATGAACCTCGCCGGGTTCTGCCGCAACTGTCTGGCCAACTGGTATCAGGAGGAGGCCACCGCCGGCGGGCTCGCGATGACCAAGGATGAGGCACGCGAGACGATTTACGGCATGCCCTACAAGGAGTGGCAGGCGAAATATCAGAAAGAAGCCACGCCTCAGCAGCAGGCCGCGTTCGCAAAGTCGAAGCCGCATAGCCATTAGTTGCTGACGTGCATCAGTGGGTTATGGGGATAACTCGACAGTGGAGCGGCCCCACGCCTTGCTGACGCCATCCGCTCTCGCTAGCTTCCCCTTCGGATGTGCCGACAAGTCGACGGCACCATCGAGTTGGGCGGAGTCCGGTTCCGGCGCCCTGTTTGTTCGCGGATTAATTCACGGGGTAGCGGAATGACCACGCTTCAGGGCGCGGCGCAGAATCAGTTGCGCCAGTTTATCGAGCAGATCGAGCGTCTCGAGGAAGAGAAGAAGGCACTCTCTGACGACATCAAGGACAAGTTCGCGGAAGCCAAGGCCGTCGGTTTCGACGTGAAGGCGCTGCGTCAGGTTCTGCGTCTGCGGAAGAAGAGCAAGACTGACCGGCAGGAAGAAGAGGCGATCCTCGAGGTCTATC
>JAEYYQ010000260.1 GCA_023428365.1 Pseudomonadota bacterium
TACCTGCGGCGTTGCCGTACGATGAATCACTGGTCCGCGCAGCGTTGACACTTCTTCTCGTCGTGTTCGCAATGAAGGCGGCGCTTGTCCCGCTCTCGTTCTGGCTGCCGCACGCCTACAGCAGCGCCGTTGCGCCTGCGGCAGCCCTGTTCGCGATCCTCACGAAAGTTGGCCTGTACGCGATCCTGAGAACCTCAACGCTTGTCCTGCCCAGCGCCACCTATACGGAGGGCCTGTTGCAGCCGTGGCTGATACCGATCTCGGTGCTGACCATTGCACTCGGAGCTATTGGCGCGTTGGCTGCTAAGCGACTCGCGGTGCTGGCCAGCTACCTCATCATCCTGTCGACTGGCACCGTGATGATGATCATCGCCATCCCCAGCGTTCAAGGCAGTGCGGCGGCGATCTACTATATGATCCATTCGACGCTCGTCACCGCCGGCCTGCTTCTGCTTGCTGACACCATTGCGCGCCAACGTGGAGAACACACCGATCATTTCGAGCGCGGCGCCCGCATGCGTGACATGACCTTGATCGGCGCGATCTTCATGATCCTCGCAATCGCGGTCAGTGGTATGCCGCCGCTGTCGGGCTTCTTCGGCAAGCTGATGCTGATGCGTGCGGTGCAGCTCAGCAACGCGGCGGTCACTGTCTGGACCGCGCTCCTGCTGTCGAGCCTGGTCGTCGGTCTTGTTCTGGCCCGAGCGGCGAGCATCATTTTCTGGGAGCCGAAACCGGACGAACCGGAACCGCGTCTGCCACCCCCGAATTGGTTTCGCAGATGGGCTTTGTTCATTATCGTGGCGGCAAGTCCGATCATCACGGTGGCGTCCGGGCCGATAGCAACGTATGCCCACGCCGCCGCCGAGCAGCTCTCCGAACGCCGCGCCTACGTTGATTCGGTTCTAGGCACGTCGCAGACTATCGAGAGGGAGCGCAAGCCACGACAATGAAGCGCCTTCTTCCACATCCGCTGCTCAGCCTGACCATCCTTGCGCTGTGGATGCTGCTTGCATCGAATATCAGCGTTGGCAACTTTCTGCTCGGCGGCCTGCTCGCAGTTCTCATTCCGCGCATTATGATCGGCTTTTGGCCCGAGCGAAGCTTCATGAGCCATCCGATGACGGCGGTGCGCCTGGCTTGTGTTTTCCTGGCCGATATTGTTACGGCGAATCTCACTGTCGCCCGCCTCGTGCTTGGACCGATCGATCAGCTGAAATCCGAATTCGTCGAGATCCCGCTGGATACGCACGATGTCTTCGTGTCGACGCTCCTGGGCTGCATCGTCGCCCTGACGCCCGGCACGGTGTCGGTCGATATCGATCGCGATCGCTGGGTGCTGCTGGTTCACGCCCTACACGTCGAGGACACGCAGTCGCTGATCAATACCATCAAGTCACGCTACGAAGCGCCTCTCAGGGAGATCTTCGCATGCTAAACTTCGCCATCACTGCTGCCATCACGATGATCTTCCTCGCCATGGCCCTCAATCTGTGGCGGCTGGCCCGTGGGCCGCAAGTCGTCGATCGCATCCTTGCGCTCGATACACTGACGATCAATGCCATCGCGCTCATTCTGCTGTTCGGGATGCGGCTCGGCACGTCGATGATTTTCGATGCCGCGTTGCTTCTGGCGATGATGGGCTTCGTCGGCACCGCGGCATTCTGCAAGTTCATCCTTAGCGGCGACGTAATCGAATAGGTGAAACTGGTGCTGCTTGAGATCATCCTATCCGCAGTGATCCTCATTGGAGGCTTCTTCACGCTGCTCGGTTCGATCGGCCTTGCGCGATTGCCGGACGTTTTTTCCAGAATGCACGGACCGGTCAAAGCCACGACGCTCGGCGTCGGCTCGATCGTCATCGCATCTCTGCTGAACTTTCAGCCCGATGAGCCGGGCTTTGGCGCCCGGGAACTCGCGATCACGCTTTTCCTGTTCATCACCGCGCCGGTGAGTGCGCATCTACTGTCGAAAGCCGCCTTGCGCGAGCAGGAGCTGCAGAGAAAAGCCAAGGCTGAAGCCGAGGCCGCCGCAGCCAAAGCAGAGGCTGAAAAATCGAAATAAGGTGCGACGCTCGCGATGATCGCAGCGTTCTATACGACCTTATCTGCTCTCAGCGCTGCAATGTCGTTCGCCGATAGTCCCAGCACGTCGGTCAGCACAGCATCCGTATCCTCGCCGAGAAGCGGCGGCGGCTTTGCCGCTGTCGTATCATGCGAAGCCATGCGCACCGGATTGGCCACGACAGCCACCGAACCCACGCGGTCGTTGCTCAGCACGCGCCGCGTCTTGCGCGCCTTCACCTGCGGATCTTCGAACACTTGATCGATCGTATTGATCGGTCCGCACGGCACCGCGCGTGACTCGAATGTCGAAATCCAATCTGCGGACGTTCGCGTTTGAATGGCAGCGGCCATCTGCGGGATCAGCGTTGCCCGGTTGATGATCCGTAAACTGTTATTGCGATAGCGCTCGTCTGTCGCCAATGCATCGAGACCTGCCGCAGCGCAAAAGCGCTGGAATTGCCGATCATTGCCGATCGCCAGAATGATATGGCCGTCTGAAGTCCGGAACGCCTGATACGGCACGACCGTCGGATGCGCATTGCCCATGCGCTGCGGAACCTCTCCCGAAACCAAATAAGTCGAGGCCTGATTGATGAGTGCCGAAACAGTGGAATCCAGCAGCGCAACGTCGATGTAGTCTCCTTCGCCTGTCCGCTCGCGCTTGAGCAGCGCGGTGAGGATGGCAGCAAGTGCATTCATGCCGGTGATCTGATCGGAGATCGCCACGCCGACTTTGACCGGGCCACCGCCCGGTACGCCATCGGGCTCGCCCGTGATGCTCATGAGCCCGCCCATGCCTTGCACCAGGAAGTCGTAGCCTGCGCGCGGCGCGTAAGGGCCGTCCTGACCGAAACCTGTGATCGAGCAATAGACCAGCTTCGGATTCACTTTCTTCAACGAAGCGTAATCGAGGCCATATTTGACCAATCCGCCG
>JAEYYQ010000296.1 GCA_023428365.1 Pseudomonadota bacterium
TGTTGTCCATCACCGAGCGATGCAGCAGCGACGTGTCCTGCGTCACCAAGCCGATCTGCGCGCGAAGGCTGTCCTGCGTGACATCCGCAATGTTCTGCCCGTCGATGAGAACGCGGCCGCCTTCCAGATCGTAAAAGCGCAGCAACAGGCTCACCAGCGTGGACTTGCCCGCACCGGAGCGCCCAACCAGGCCGACCTTCTCACCTGGTGCAATACGCAGCGTGAGATCATCGATGACACCGCCTTCCTTGCCGTAATGGAAGCGGACGCCCTCGTACTTGATCTCGCCCTTGCTCACGACCAACGGCTTGGCGCCGGGTTTGTCCACCACGTCGATTGGCCGGCTGATGGTCTCCATGCCTTCTTCGACGGTGCCGATGGACTCGAAGATGTTGGCGAGCGTCATCATGATCCAGCCGGACATCGCGATCAGACGAATGACAAGAGCGGTGATCAAAGCCACCGCGCCAATCGTGACGGCGCCGGTGCTCCAGAGCCAGATGGCAAGCCCCGTTGCCGATACCATGAGGACGCCGTTCAGCGAGTACAGCACGAACTCCAGAAGCGTGAGATTGCGCTGGCTGGCCAGATGCTTATCGAGCAGATTGCCCAGCGCCCGCTGCGCACTCTCGTCCTCGCGCTCGGCGTGGGCGAACAGTTTGACGGTGAGGATATTGGTGTAGCTATCCACCACACGACCCGTCAGCTTGGAGCGCGCCTCAGAGGCCGCGAACGACAGCTTCTGGATGCGCGGCACGAAATACCAGACGGTGACTCCGTAAGCGGTCAGCCATGCCAAGAGCGGGATGGTCAGCCGCCAATCCGCATCCGCGAATAGGAACAGTGCCGCGCCCCATTGGACGACAGCGAACCAAATCGCATCGATGATCTGCAGCACCGATTCACGCAGCGAGTGCCCGGTCTGCAGAACCTTGGATGCGACGCGCCCGGCGAAATCGTTCTGATAGAACCCGAGGCTCTGACGCAGCACGTACCGGTGCGACTGCCACCGCACCCGCGCGCTGAACTGCGGCGAGATCATCTGGTTCTTAAGAAGGTCGTGCAGCGTCGACACAAGCGGCCGCAGGATCAGCGCCACAAAGCCCATCAACAGCAGCAAGCTGGAGTTATCAGCGATGAAGGTCGCCGGCGTCTGCGCTTCCCTCATACGATCGACGAGGTTGCCGATGAAGGCATACAGCGACACTTCGATCAGCGACCCGGCCAGACCGATCACCAACAGAAGCGCGAACGCAGGCCAGATCGGCTGCACGAAATGCCAATAGAACGCCGACAGCGTGGCCGGCGGCTGCGTCGGCTCTTCGCGCGTGAACGCCTCGATGCGAGATTCTAACCACTTGAACATCTGGTACTTTCCTGGGAACGATGCGGCGTCAGAGACGCGCAGACATCACGCCGCCGTCGGGCCGGGCGCGATGCTTGTTCCACATCAATGTTTGAATTCGATCCTTCTCTTACCCACAAGACGCGTCAAAAGCATGACCTTGAAGGGATGACATGCTGCCTCAGTCCGAGCTCCTCGATCAACGCCGCGCCAAAGCGGCCGCTTGGTTCGAAACTTTGCGCGACGACATCCGATCCGCATTCGAAGACCTTGAGCAGACGTTGCCTGCGGACGCACCGCTCGCAGATCGCCCCGCCGGACGGTTCGTTGCGACACCCTGGAACCGCACCGATCATAGCGGCAAACCGGGCGGCGGAGGCACTATGTCCCTCATGTCCGGAAGGGTCTTCGAAAAAGTCGGTGTTCACACCTCAACCGTATTTGGCGAGTTCGCGCCCGAATTTCGAGACCAGATTCCCGGCGCCAAGGAAGATCCGCGCTTTTGGGCATCCGGAATTTCGCTGATCGCACACATGCAGAACCCGCATGTGCCTGCCGTGCATATGAACACCCGGATGGTCGTCACAACCAAGTGGTGGTTCGGAGGCGGCGCTGATCTCACGCCAGTGCTCGCGCGCCGTCGCACCCAGGAAGATCCCGATTCAGCAGCGTTCCATGGGGCCATGAAAGCGGCCTGCGCGCCGCACGCAGTCGCCGATTACCCGCGCTACAAGCAGTGGTGCGATGAGTATTTCTATCTGCCGCATCGCAAGGAGATGCGCGGCATCGGCGGCATCTTCTACGATTATCTGACGCCCGCTGACGACATGGGCGGCTGGGATGCAGCATTCGCCTTCACGCAGGACGTCGGTCGCGCGTTCCGGACGATCTATCCGGAGCTGGTACGGCGCAACTGGACCGCTCCCTGGACGGAAGCAGAGCGCGAAGAACAACTCGTCCGTCGCGGTCGCTACGTCGAGTTCAATCTGCTCTACGACCGCGGAACGATCTTCGGCCTCAAGACCGGCGGCAATGTCGACAGCATTCTGTCGTCGATGCCTCCGATCGTGAAATGGCCCTGACCGCGCTCCAACCTATGACTGGCCAGAGCGCGCATCCTTAGCGTCCGCGACCGCCCGCCTTCTTGCGAGCCTTGCGTGCGGCGTAACGCGCATCGCGCTCGGCCTTGCGCTGCGCGGCGAGTTCAACCTCTCGCTGCGCTTCCTCCTCAGCTTCGCGCGCCTCGCGTGCGACCCGCTCGGCTTCCTCGGCTGCTTTACGAGCAGCCTCCTCAGCCGCGAGCCGCTTCTGCTCGGCGATCCTGGCAAGCCGCCGCTCATCGCGGGCTTCCGCGATCGCCTTGCGCTCTGCCAACCGTTTCTGGAATTCTGGGTTTTCCGGCGACGAGCGTTCCTTGAAGCTCTTGAAAGCTGCCTGTTTGGCGTCGACCGCCATGCTGCGCCGTTCGTGGAATGACTTCTCTCTAAACCCCGCCATATGTATCCGTCTCTAGGCCTTCCTTAAAACCATCGCGACCTGCTGATAGCGCAAATCATCAGCAAGACAAAACCCCTTCGCCAGCATTCCAGACCGTTGGAAAACGCTTAGGCCGTTTTTTCGAACAGTTCGCGCCCTATCAGCATGCGGCGGATCTCACTTGTCCCCGCGCCGATCTCATAGAGTTTGGCGTCACGCAGAAGCCGTCCGGTGGGATAATCATTTATATAGCCGTTCCCGCCCAATATTTGAATGGCGTCCAAGGCTACCTGCGTCGCTTTTTCCGCAGCAATCAGAATTGCGCCTGCGGCATCCTGGCGCGTCGTCTCTCCGCGGTCACACGCTTTGGCCACCGCATACACGTAAGCGCGGCAGGAATTGAGCGTAACATACATGTCCGCGAGTTTGCCCTGAATGAGCTGGAACGTACCGATCGGAGCCCCGAACTGCTTTCGTTCGTGCACGTACGGCATCACCACATCCATGCACGCCTGCATGATACCCAAAGGCCCGGCGGCCAAAACCGCGCGCTCATAATCCAGACCGCTCATGAGAATGTTGACGCCTTTGCCGACAGCCCCGAGCACGTTCTCGGCCGGGACTTCGCAGTCCTCGAACACCAGCTCACCGGTGTTCGAGCCTCGCATCCCAAGCTTGTCGAGCTTCTGAGCGACCCGAAAGCCCTTGAAACCTTTCTCAATGATGAAGGCCGTGATGCCCCGCGGCCCAGCCGTCGGATCGGTCTTGGCATAGACAATAATCACATCACCGCCCGGGCCGTTGGTGATCCACATCTTGGTGCCGTTCAGGATGTAGCGATCGCCTTTCTTCTGCGCGGTCATCCGCATCGAGACGACGTCCGATCCGGCGCCCGGCTCGGACATGGCAAGGCCGCCAACGTGTTCGCCTGAGATGAGTTTCGGCAGATAGCGTCGCTTCTGCTCCTCAGAGCCGTTACGGCGTACCTGATTGACGCACAAATTCGAATGCGCACCGTATGAAAGCCCAACCGCCGCCGAAGCGCGGCTGACTTCCTCCATGGCAACCACGTGCTCGAGATAGCCCAGGCCGACACCGCCGAACTCTTCCTCGACGGTGATGCCATGCAGGCCAAGCTCTCCCATCTTGGGCCAGAGGTGGCGCGGGAACTCGTCCGTGCGATCGATCTCCTGCGCGATGGAGGCGATCTCATTGGCGGCAAACGTGCGCGTCGTCTCGCGCAGCTGATCGGCGGTCTCTCCGAGATCAAAATTAAATGAGGGCAGGGCGTTGGGGATCATGGCGTCTCCACCCGGCTTGTTGAACGTCGGCTTCTTGCATCGGCTCTTGTCTGCGACCTTATAGGTGGTCTCATTCGCCTTGTCAGGTAAGGTCACGTGTCTGAAACCCCACCCGATGGACGATTCGATCGTCCGACGCAGTTCCCCTGGCCTCCAGTCCTGCTGGCTCTGGTTGTTGCCGGCGCGTGGGTGCTGCAGGCGAGTTATCCGCTGACATGGCCTGGATTGGACGACCTGCCGGCGCGCATCGCTGGTCTGGGCCTCGGACTTGCGGGAATAGCCCTTCTGGTGTGGTCGGCATTAACCCTGCGTCGCGCGCAAACGACGATCCTTCCCCACGCCGGAGCATCCGTACTCGTCACCGACGGGCCATTTCGCTTCCGCCGCAATCCCATTTATCTGGCCGACATGCTGATCCTGATCGGTCTCGCCGAGCTGACCAAGAACATCTGGATCGTTCTTCTCATTCCGGTGTTCGCCGTGCTGGTTACGTGGCTGGCCATCATTCCGGAAGAAAAGCACCTCGAAGCCCGCTTCGGTGATGCCTATCGCGTTTACAAGGAACGGACGCGGCGGCTGATCTAGCGAGCCGCAAGACCGTCGACGCGCGAAGCGGATTACCCGCGTATCTGCGCCCATGCATTTCGAGACCTCCCTGCCGATCGACAGCGTCCTCGGCGACATCGATGCCGCGCTGGCGACGCACACCTCCGCCGTCCTGGTCGCGCCTCCGGGCGCAGGCAAGACGACGCGTGTTCCGTTGGCTCTGCTGGAGTCCGCCTGGCTGGCAGGCCGCAAGATCCTCGTGCTGGAACCCCGGCGGCTGGCGGCTCGCGCGGCTGCCAATCGCATGGCGCTGTCACTGGCTGAAACCCTCGGACAAACCATCGGCCTGCGCGCACGGCTGAACTCCAAGGTTGGCCCCAAAGGCCGCATCGAGGTGATCACCGAGGGGGTCTTCACGCGCATGATCCTCGACGATCCGGAATTGTCTGG
>JAEYYQ010000466.1 GCA_023428365.1 Pseudomonadota bacterium
GTTCAAAGGGCGGCCGATTGAGAGCCTGTCGCCGTCGGATCTTGCCGGTCTTTGGCAGGAGTGCCGATTCAGCGATGTGCAGTCGGCGACCCTGATCGAGGCGTACCTGGACAACCTGCATCCGAACTGGCGCGACGACGTGCAGCGTGACGGAGGGACAGGGCAGGGCCACGGTTCCGGCTCGCGAGCGGCGATGTCTCGGGAGGAGGCGCTGGACATTCTCGGCCTGAGCCCCGGTGCGACGGAGGCTGAGATTCGGGCCGCACACCGCGAACTGATGCTGAAGGTGCATCCCGATCGCGGTGGATCGGATTATCTCGCGGCCAAAATCAACATGGCAAAAGATGTACTGCTGAACGGATGAAGGTTGTCGTCTAGCGCTTATATCCTTGAGAGATCACGACTATTTTTTGGCAGGCCTGTTCCGTCATCCGACAAGTGCAGCAGTCGCAATGGCATGCCTGCAACACCCCCTGCATGCTCCTTGCTGATACATTGATGGCGAGCTAGCTTCCGGCTTGTGATGTGAGTCGCGTGAATTTCGGCGGCTTCAGGGGCAGGTCATGTCGTTTGCTGGAATGCGGTTTTCCCGCTTAGCGCTCTTCGGAGTTGTTCCCGCGATTGCGATCAGCATCGTCGCGCGGCAGGCTTACCTGAATACCTATCATGGGCTGTCGACCTGGAAAGGCGGCGGCATGGGGATGTTCGCCAGCGCCGATAGCGGCGATACGAGATACACACGGATCTATATCGAAACACCCGATGGCCGTCGTGAGCCGATCATTCGTATGATGGCGGCTCAGGAAACGATGCTGCAGAAGGCGCTCTGGTATCCGTCGGCCAGTAATTTCGAAGCGCTGGCCCGGTCGCTCAGGCGCACCTCTTATGTCGCCGCTGATCAGCCAAGCCCTGTCGGACGAAATGACGTCAACGGCAATCGCATCGGCCCAGCCGGCCGCGGTCACTACCTGTTGAATGCCGATGCTGTGCGGCCCAGCGGTGACGAAGCGCCGTGGACGCTGGTCATCGAGTATTGGACGACGTCGTTCGATCCGCAGACACGTCTGATTACTGCGCGACTTTCTGAAACCTTGCGATATGGACCGAAGGGAGCCTGAGTCCATGCAACTCGTCGCGAGGCCAGTTCCCTGGTTTGATAATGCTGCCGCTGCGGTTCTCCGCATTCCTCTGCAGGACGCTGTTGCGGCGCTGTCTCTGTTTCTGGCGGTCGCATGGGGGTTCGAGAACCCGTTGGCCCGTTTTACCGGCCAGGTCGCGCTGCTGGCAGTTTTGCTGCGGCCCGAACTTCTGAAAAATGGAATACTGTGGGCCGCCCTGTCGCTGGTGAGCACGTTCGCGCTGATCCAGGATTGGAGTTCGGCAGATAACCACAAGTATCTGCTGGCCTACTGGCTGTGGGTGATGACCATCGCCACATCCGTGCGCGATGAGGAAACCGCCGAGGCCGTGCTGATCTGGCACGCGCGTTTCTTTCTGATTTTCGTGTTTCTGGTTGCTGCTTTTCAGAAACTGTTTTCGCCGACGTACATGTCGGGAGAGATGTTCGAGCTGAAGCTGATGCTCGACGATCGCTTCAAGGCGTTCGGCCATTTGCTCGGCTTTGACAAGTCTATCGCCGACGCCGCGCGCATGACCATGGCGAAGCTCAAGAGCCCCCTCAACGAATTCGAGGGCAACGCCGTGTTGCTGCCGGCGAATGACACCTCGCGGTTTCTCGCGCAGCTGATTACCTGGTACGATCTGCTCGTGCAGTTCGCTATCGGCCTGCTGTTTATTCCCGCGCGCAAGACAACCGATCGCCTGGGTCATCTGGTGCTGTTGTTCTTCATCTTCACGACTTATCTGCCGGCGCCCGTGTTCGGCTTTGGCTGGACGCTGTGCATTTTTGGTTTCACCGCCGCGCGGACACGCTTTCCCGTGTTTCCGCTGGCCTACGCTGCAGCGTTCCTCGCCGTTCTCGCCTATCAAGCGCCGTGGCGGGAGTGGGTACTGAGTTGACAGGTGTGATCGAGACATGGCTGGCCGCACCGGGTCTCGTGGTGGTTTACGACGGAGAATGTCCATTCTGCACGGCCTATGTCCGGCTGCTGCGCCTCAAGGAGGCCGTTGCGCCGGTCGCGCTGGTAGACGCCCGGCAACGTCCTGACGTCATCGCCGAGATGAAGGCTCGCGGTCTCGACATCAACAAGGGCATGCTGGCGATCTACGGATCGCAGGTCCACGCAGGCGGCGACGCAATGACGCTGCTGTCACTCTTATCGACCCGCTCCGGCCTGATGAATCGGGTCATGGCGTGGTTGTTTGCCAATCCCAGCCGGTCGGCGTGCCTTTATCCCGCGCTACGGGGCGGTCGGGATCTGGCACTGCGGCTGCTTGGCCGGAAACCAATCGCTTGAAAGGCACGTCTTTACCTTGACGGGCCTGCTGGTCTCACGTAAAGGATCGCCCGTGACGGCGGACCGCTCACGGTTCGTCTCTTTAGCTTTTGCGGGCGTAGCTCAGTTGGTTAGAGCGCCGGCCTGTCACGCCGGAGGCCGCGGGTTCAAGTCCCGTCGCTCGCGCCATTGTTTTCAATGGCTTAGCTGTTTCCAAATCAAGGTGATGACACTTTCCGGGCCGGCGTGGTGATACTTTTGTCCGGTTTTTTGTTCTCTCAGCTTTGCCCTCCCACGACGTTACTTTGAACGACGCCCACGCCAGCTAACAACGTGAGCTCGGATTGCCTGCCGCGCGCAGGCAGCGACCATTCCGCAGCGGAACAAAGCGGTGGGCAGCTTGTTGCAATGGTTGCGAGAGCCTGGGATCTCCCGGCTAAATTTCAACCTTAGCGAGAGTTGGTCATGACACGCATATGGCTCGGCTTTCTGCTCGCGCTTAGTTGCGTTTTCGTAATCCCCACCAACGACGCCGACGCTCGCAAGCAGAACAAGCGTGCGACTTACAACCAATATCGGAGCTATCAGCCCGGCCCTCCGCCGCTTCGACTGTATCAGCCGCCCCCGTATTCTCAGTATCAGGGATACCAGGGAGGAAGTCCGAGCGGCAGTTCAGACTGTCCTGGCGCGGGTGGTGCCCACGATTACGATGCCTATCCATGTTGGGCGCAGCGCGCGTTTGCGCCAAAGGGTGGTGGCCGATGATTTTCGGTCAGACGACACCGCGCGGAGCAGATTATCCTCGTTAGCCGGATCGCTTTGATCGTCTCCTGGACCCGGTTAGTGTGGGGCGCGCTGTTCCGGAGGGGCCAATGCGAACAAATCCTGGTTGTTCGCCATCTGTCCGATTGAGCGCGCGTCGAACACAAGTTCGTCATTGGACAGCAAGCGCATGCAATCTGATGTAAGTTTCGGCGGGCCATGGTCAATGTGCTGTAAAAAGAGGAACTATCATGCTTTTGGCGTCTAATTCGCATGTTGCCTTGCATACAGATCGACAGTCTCAAGAGCCGGGTTTCAGCGGCCGCGGATCAACCCGGATGCTTGCAGCGTTGTGCGCTGTTCTTTTCGCCGGCGCCTGGTTGGCCGCACCGGTCGCCGCGCAGGACAAACCGCAGGCGAACACCTACACCCCGCAGTCCGGCCAGGCTGGCAAGGACGTTGTTTGGGTGCCGACACCGCAGGCGCTGGTCGACCGCATGCTCGACATGGCCAAGGTGACACCGCAAGATTATCTGATCGACCTTGGGTCCGGCGATG
>JAEYYQ010000482.1 GCA_023428365.1 Pseudomonadota bacterium
CTTTGCGCCGTGAACGGTCATGACGCGCACTTCATCGCGTCCATGCTCCTGATCGCGTTTGATCTCCATTTTCAGCCGTCGCAACCACAGCAGGAAACCTTGCAGAGAGGGCGGTGAGCGGCTGTCGTAGGTCAAAGCCAGATTGATGAACTCATCCAGCGGGTCGGCAGCTTCCGGTCCGAGCCGCGACAGCATCCGTGCCCGCAGCCCTTCATTATCGAGCAACCCGGCGAAGAACTCATACGGCGGACGGAAATCGGCCTCGGCCCTCCAGCGCCTTAACGTATTGGCGGCAGGTGCGAGGCGTGCGTTCGTCTTGGCGGCTTCGAGCAGGGCGGTCCAAAGCGCGCCTTTGCGGCCCGGAGCGATGGTGAGCAGATCATCGTCGTTGAGATCGAAGATCGGCGACTTGAGAACCGTTGCGAGCGCCAGATCGTCTTCCGGCAGCACCAGAAATTCGCCGAGCGCCATCAGATCCTGTACGGAGATCTGCTGATTGAGCTGCATCCGGTCGCTACCCGCGACGGGAATGCTACGCGCCTTCAACGCCGACACCATCGGCGCGGCAAACGGGGCTCGCTTGCGCACCAGGATCAGGATATCGCCCGGACGGATCGGCTGGCCGGTCGATGCCAGTCGTTCGCCGGTCTCCAGCCAACCTGCAATCGTATCGGCAATACGCTGCGCGAGTTGCGCGACGGGAGATTGCTGCGCGGTCTCGGTCAGCGGCGACCATGGCTCTGCCGGGTTGATCTGCTGCCATTGCTCGGTTGGCCACAGCTCGACCAGCCCGGCATGTCCGATACGCATGGCCTGATGCCGTACGGGGCCGGAGGCCGCCGTCAGCCCCGGTGTGCGGGAGGCATCGGAAAATACGCGGTCGACGCTGTCGAGCACGGGAGCCGTCGAACGGAAGGACAGCGTCAACGGCAGGTTGCGCCAGATCTGTTCCGTTGCGGCCGCAAGCCTAGCGAAGCGCTGTCCGGCAGCCGCGAACTCCTTCGGCTCCGCGCCCTGGAAGCTATAGATCGATTGCTTTTCATCGCCGACCGCGAACACGGTTCGCACCGTTTCGCTGGCGCTGCTGCCGGAAAAGAATTCGTTGGCGAGCGCGGAGACGATCGACCATTGCACCGGGCTCGTGTCCTGCGCTTCATCGACCAGAACATGATCGAGACCGCCGTCGAGCTTGTAGAGCACCCACTGGGTTGATGATCCGTCACCTAGCAGGCTGGCGGTTTTGGCGATGAGATCGTCATAGTCGAGGGCAGCGCGCCGCGCCTTCGCTTCGGCACACCGCTGTTCGACGGCGTTGGCAACGCACAGAAGTGCGAGAGTGGCTTCGATCAGCACGTGGGCAGCAAGTTCCTCGCGCAGTGCGATGAACTGTGACTGAGCCGAGGTCAGCGCGCTTTCGAGATCCGGGAAGGAGGCGCGCAACTTCGTTGTCATCAGATTTTTGCGCGGATCGCCGCTGCTTGTCAGGAAGCACTGCGTCAGTGCCGCGATGCGCGCTTTGGCATCGGACGCTGTTGCTGCCTGCTTGAAGACGGCGCCGAGCTTCTGGTCCGTGACCGTACCGGTTGCGAGCACCGCTGCTGCCCGCGTCAACTCCTCATCGATCAGCACGCCCGCGAGCTGATGCTCGGCGTCCGCCAGCGATCTGGCTCTAACGCCGAGTGCTGTACGATAGATTTGCGCGGCGTCAGTGAGATCATCGCGCAGGTCGAGGCGCGACATCGCCTCCAGCCATTTCCGCTGTGCAAGCGCGCTGGCAAGCAGTGTGTCGAAACCGTCATCGACGGCGAATGCCACGATCTTCTGCATCGCATCGCGGACCGGTCCACCGTCACGCGCAGCCGCGAGCAGCACCGCGTCGATGGCTTCGCGGCGAATAGTTTGGCTCGCCTCATCATCGAGGATGCTGAAACCGGGTGGCACACCGGCTTCGAGCGGGAAGCGCTGCAGCAGGCGTTCGCAGAAGGCGTGGATCGTCTGCACCTTCAGGCCGCCCGGCGTTTCGATGGAACGCGCGAACAGTTGCCGCGCCAGGGAAAGTTCTTCGCTTGTCGGCTGACGTCCGAGCAGTTTCTTGAGGATTACGATCAGTGTTTCAGCATCGCACGTCGCCCACTGCGACAGCTCGTTGAACACGCGCTGCGCCATCTCGGCGGCGGCGGCGCGGGTGAAGGTGAGGCAGAGGATCTTGTCCGGTGGCGTGCCGGCAAGCAGCAGCTTGAGCACGCGCATTTTCAGCACGTGCGTTTTACCTGCGCCAGCATTCGCACCCACCCACGCGGATGTCTGCGGGTCGGAGGCCATCTGCTGTGCGCGTTCGGTGACGTCGAGAAGCTGGCGCGGATCACTCATCGCCGCCTCCCTCGTCCGAGCCGCCACCCTGCCATTCTTTCACGCGCGCCAAGTGTTCGTAGTCGTCGTAACGGTAGTCGTAAGCGGAACGGCGCACGGCGCGATAAGGCGTAGCAGGATTGTCGAATTCGGAGATCATGCGCAGCAGGCCCGCGCGGGCTTCCGCAGCCAGAGTTTCGAGGTTGTCGGATTTGATCGGAACCTGAACACCGGGCGGTTCCCCACCTGACGCGGAGATGTAATGCAGAGCCGCGATTAAGGATTTGTCCAGCCCCGTAAAGCCGCCATGCAATGCAATGACGGCTTCGAGCGGAAGCTGCGGAGATCCGCCTTTTGCCGCCTTGCTCGCCATAGCCTTGATCGTGGATTCGCCGCCGGTCTTGTAGTCCGTGATGACGAGACCATTGTCGGCGATATCAATACGGTCCGCGCGCGCCGTCATGATGAACGGTCCGCCTGCCGCTTCGAGCACGTGACTGCCGCTGACTTCGGCTAGCGTCTGCGTAACGTGTTCGCGGCGTGCAGGCTCGGTCTCACCGAACCAGTGTGCAAAGCGCTCCAGACGTGGCACCCAGAATGCAGCAACGCGCGTGCTGCCGGTGTATTCGGTCACGATCGCCCGTGCGATGGTGATCAGCGCTTCCGTCGGGTTCTCGGGAAGCTGCGTCGGATACGCCTTGGCAAAACGGCTGAGCGCTTCATGCACGATCTGCCCACGCAGTGCGGCTCCCGGCTCGGCCCCGAGTTCGGGAAGTTTCTCCAGCCCGAGGATGGTTTTTGCGAACAGCGCGTACGGATTCGCAGTCCAGCGCTCGATGTCCGAGACCGGCAGTTTGCGCGGACGCAAGGCGAATGCAGGCCGTGGAGCAGGCGCCGTGATGCGCGGCTGCTGAACGATGCCGGTATCGCGCGCGCGCGCCCAGGCAAGCCACGGACGGTCGGCGTCGAGGGCATCGGAAATCTGCATGCCGTCGAGAAGCGCCCGTAGCCGCAGCAGCCAGCGCGAGGCGACCGTCGGCGCGCCGTCGGCTTTCTGAGCGCGCGTCAGATACACCTTCTCCGCACCGACAAGCTGCGTGAAATCGTGCGCGGCATAGCCGATCCGTTCCTCGGGCTGCGGCAGGCCGAGAACCTGACGCATCGGCCGGTTGAGCCACGGTCCGGCGTCGGTGATTTCGGGCCAGGTTCCCTCGTTGAGCGATCCGAGCACCACGATATCGGGATGCTGCAGACGCGCTTCGAACGGGCCCCAGATCGATAGACGCGGATGCGCAGGCAGATGCGGACGCACATTCTCGGTTGCGACCAGACTGCGGTAGAAATCCGGATAGTCGGCGGCTGTGACTTCGGGGGCGGGCAATTCAGGCTGCAACAACCCTGCAAGCAGCAGCGCTGCGGCATCCCCGGCCTCGCCTCGCCAGATGGGAGAACCTGCGTCGTCGATGGATTCATCGGGCGGCAGCGCTGCGAGAGCCTCCGCAGTGGCGACGTGCGCCTTCACCAACTCTGCGAGCGGGAACGTTTTGCGCTGGCCGAACAGCTCCATGA
>JAEYYQ010000533.1 GCA_023428365.1 Pseudomonadota bacterium
GCGCCTCCCACGCGGATCATTGCGCACGTCTCCTCGCCGTCTGCACACACAACGCATCATTAGGCAGGTGTTCTGCCGCATTTGTGGCGGCAAAGCGAATCTTGCTGGCGACGCCAGCTGACCGGACCAGCGAGGGCAGAAGTGGTGCGGTGTTCAGTACGGCAAACAGGGAGAAGTTGCCGGCACGCATGGGCGCCGGCAACCGAGGGGGGTGCGATCAGCGGCGGCGGCCTGTCAGCTCGCCGTAAACGGATACCTGGGCATCACCCCGGAAGTTCGGCCGCGCCCGGTAAATCAACTCGATGCGGCGCAGGAAGCTGCGGTCTCCGCGCAGGTCGATCTCAAGATCGGATCCCGCCCGAATGAGCTTGTCGACACGGATATCTTCCGCGAAGCCGTTGAAGTAGACCACGCGCACGTTCATCAGGTGCACGTCATTGCGGTCGGCCGCGATGTGCAGGCTGCGGAACGAGCGATTGCGGAACCATTCCTCATTGTGCGAGACGTTGATGATATCGCGATCGATGCCGAAGCCGACCGATTTCTGGCCGAGCAGCATCCATTCCGGATTGCGCGGCGGACGCTCGCGACGGGCGGGTTCGCCATAAACCCTGACGACGGCCTGTCCACGGAAGCTTGGCCGCGAACCGTAGACCAGCTCGATACGGCGCAGGAAGCTGCGATCGCCGCGCAGGTCGATTTTCAGATCGTCTCCAGGGCGAATGCGCTTGTTGACGAGAATGTCTTCGGCAAAGCCGTTCATGTAGACGACGCGAAGGCTGATCAACTGCACGTCGTTGCGTTCAACCGCGATGAACAGGTTGCTGAACGACCGATTGCGGAACCACTCTTCGTTGTGTGAGATGTTGATCACATCGCGGTCGACGAGGAATCCGACCGTCTTCTCGCCCAACAGAACGACATCAGGCGCGCGTTTGCCTCCGTCCGGTCCACGCTGAGCCATGGCAGGCGCTGCTACCAGTATGAGCAGCAGCGCGAGGATACCTCCCAAACGTTTCATGAAAAATCGCTCCTTGTTCGCAAGCCGCCCCGATCAGCAGCGCAAGGAGCGTATAGGGGTGTTTATGGCAACACTGAGTAACGTAGGGAACAGCGGGACTCATTTTAATACGTCGCATCTACGTGGAGCACCGGATCATCGGCGGGTGTACCGCCGATGCCCCGTGGTGACAGCCGAGTCGATCTGCCCTCTACTGATGCCGATGTCCTTCAGCATCCTGTCGTCGAGCGTGTCGAGGTGATGCTTTGCAGCTTGCCGCTCGCACCAGCGAACGTAAGTGTGCAGAAGCTTGATCACGAACGATCCGATCCGACTGGTCTGCTCGTGCTGATGACCCGTGAACGTCGATGTTCTTTGCATGCGGCTCATGAGGTTTTCTCCATCGCCTTCGATTTGCATGACAGCACTATGGACGAGGCCTCCTGACAGGGTCGTGTCAGCAGTTCCGACAGGCTCCTGACAGCGCGGTGTCAGGAGTGTTAGCCTAAGGTGCGGCACGATGTTTTTATTGGGGAAAACTCACGTGCGCCGGGCCGACCGCTTGTTTGAAATCATCCAGCATATGCGCCGCAAAGCGCCGGTGCGGGCGCGCGACCTGAGCGAAGCGCTCGAAGTCTCCGAGCGAACGATCTACCGCGATGTTCAGGATCTCATCGCCAGCGGCGTACCGATCGAGGGCGAGGCCGGGATCGGTTATGTGCTGCGAGCGGGCTTCGATCTGCCACCTCTGATGTTCAAGGAACAGGAAATCGAGGCGCTGGTGCTGGGCGCGCGCATCGTCGAGTCATGGGCTGACAAGGAACTGGCAGAGGCTGCATCGAACGTCATCGCCAAGGTCCAGGCTGTCATCCCGGACCGGCTGCGCAGCTATATGGCGAATACGGCTCTGCTGGCGCCTGAACAGCCTTACATGGAGAAGATTACGTTCGATCTCGGTCAGCTCCGGCAGGCTCTGCGCGCCGAGCTCAAGGTTCGCTTCCGCTATCAGGATTTTGCCGGCATGCAATCGGAGCGAACCGTGCGGCCATTGTCGCTTGCCTATTTCGGTCCCGTCTGGCTGCTGGCGGCATGGTGTGAGCTGCGAACGGATTTTCGCACCTTCCGGCTCGACCGGATCGAAGGCTTCACAGTGATGACGGAGCGCTTCCGCAGTGAGCCCGGCAAAACACTGCATGACTTCCTGAAGCGGGATCAGACGTGGACGCGGTCCTCGCGCGACAGCAAACCGGCCTAGTGCGCAGGCGCCCGCGACAGGCGGGCCAGGATCGTGTAGCCGCCATAAAGCCGTTTGATATCGGGCGTCAGACCTCGTTCGATCGCCATCTGCGCGAGCCGGTCTTCGAGCTGTGGGATCGGTTTCACCGAGAACCGCTTCAGCCACGCGAGCTGGGCACGGCGAGCCACTGCCGGATAATCCGCGAAATCCCCGAAATCGACAATCGATAGCGATCCGCCGGGGGCAATGCAGCACGCCGCTCCGGCGACGACGCTCTCCCACATCGGCACCATCGAGAGCGTGTAGGAAATGAATACGCGATCGAACTGAGCGCGCCCAAACAGCGCTTCGGCGTCAAAAGCCGTGGCGTCTCCTTCCGCCAGCTTGACCTGGGCGCTGAGGCCCTTGCGCGCGACGGCCTTTCCAGCGGTATCGAGCATCGCCGTCGAAATATCGAAGCCGTGGAGATGGGCGCTGGGATAGCCCCGCGCCGTATGCAGAAGATTGCGGCCGGTGCCGCAGCCCACTTCCAAGACGCTGCCGCCTGCAGGTGGGTTCAACTCTGCAATCAACCGGTCGCGGCCGAGCAGGTAGTAGGCCCGCGTCGCATCGTAGATGTAGCGCTGATAGCGATAGATGTTGTCCATCGCCTCGCGGGCGGCCGGGGCCGAAGCGCTCATGCTGCAGACCCGGCCAACTCGTATAGATGGAAACCGCCGTAGATCGCGCTGCGGTCTTTCAGCGTCAGTTGCCGTGATTGCTCCGCGTGATAGGTCCAGCGCGCCAGCAGATCGTCAGGCAGACGACCGGGGAGCAGGCTTGGTTCCGCAGCGGTGCGGAAGATAACACGCGCGCCCGGACGTGCGGTGCGCGTGATCTCCTGCCACAGCCGAGTGAGATCGGCATCCGACATCCAATCCTGGGCGTCGAGAAGCACATACCGGTCGAGGCTTGCGTCCGGCGACTGGGCCAGATGCTCGGTGAAATTGACGTGCCGCACGCTGACGCGAGAGACGTTGGCGCGCAGGGTTTCGAAGTTCTCAGCCTCCAGATAGGGCGGCAATGCCCCGCTGCCCGGATCGCCATAGCTGCGTCCGAAGGCCTGGCGCGCGAAGTAGTTCTCACGCATCGGGAAGCCACAGGCGAGACGTTCCAGCCGTTCGTGCAGCACACCGCCGATCCCGGCCTCGCTGTCGCCAGCAAGCGCCTTGTACTGGGCGGGCGGGATGCCGAGGCCGAACAGCGAGGCCGGGCGGGCGATGAGCCAGCGTACGC
>JAEYYQ010000631.1 GCA_023428365.1 Pseudomonadota bacterium
GAGGTGATTCGCAGGGCACGCAGGGGGATGATTTGACCGCTGTGGCAGCAACGCAACGAGAGCGGCCGGCGGCAGGCTTCGATATCGCTGCCGCATTGCTCGATTGGTACGACGCCGAACGCCGTGATTTGCCTTGGCGATTCGCTCCCGGTCAGACCGCTGCTCCGTATCGGGTTTGGCTCAGCGAAATCATGCTGCAGCAGACGACCGTCAAGGCTGTAATCCCTTATTTCGACAAGTTTCTCATGCGCTGGCCGACAGTCGCAGCCTTGGCAGAAGCCGATCTCGACGATGTGCTGAGCGTATGGGCCGGTCTTGGCTACTACAGCCGCGCGCGAAATCTACACGCCTGTGCGCGCCAGATCGCGGAGGCGTACGGCGGCCGGTTTCCGAAGTCCGAAGCAGACCTGATCAAACTGCCGGGCATCGGTCCCTATACGGCGGCGGCAATCGCGGCGATCGCTTTTGGTGAGCGCGCCACGCCTGTCGACGGCAATATCGAGCGTGTTGTTGCGCGGCTGTTTTCAGTGCGCGATCCGCTGCCAGGGGTGAAGCCGACGCTGCGGCGGCTGGCGGCGACACTCACGCCGATGACACGTACCGGCGACTTTGCCCAGGCGATGATGGACTTGGGCGCCACCATCTGCACGCCAAAGCGGCCGTCCTGTCTGATGTGTCCGCTGAGCCGATCCTGTCAGGCGCGCGCAGAAGGCATCGCCGCAACGTTGCCGGCGAAAACCGGCAAGGCGGAACGTCCGACCCGCTATGGCGTCGCCTTTCTCGCTTTGCGCGAGGATGGTCACGTTCTTCTGCGCCAGCGGCATGAGACGGGATTGCTGGCACGTATGATGGAAGTTCCGTCCACGGATTGGCTTGAGGATGCGCGCGTGGTCGCGGATGCTCTACGCGCTGCTCCGGTCCGCGCCGACTGGTGGCTGGTGCCCGGTCAGGTTGTGCACACCTTTACCCACTTTCGGCTCGAACTTCAGGTCTACAGAGCCATCGCACCATCGGCCAGCGCACTGACATTCTGGGCCGATGCCGCGCGCTGCCGTTGGGTGCCGCGCCGCAATCTCAATCGCGAAGCGCTTCCCAGTCTGATGCGCAAAGTAATCGCGCACGGCTTGCGGGAGATGTGACGACAACGTCGTAAAATCCCTCCCCAATCGGCCACAGGTTATGCACCCTTCGCCCCACGCGAGGCCGAGGCACGGCTGATGTTTTTATAATTTTCCGAAACAAAACAAGAACTTAAGCGCCATTCCGGGCGAGATTCAGCCCTGGTGCATCATGGCCACATACGCAACTTATGCGTGTATTGGCATGGACGGCACACGCGAATCGCTAGCTTAAGTAGATCTCCTTGGTCGGCCTGTCGGCGCGTGCAGCAAAAAAACTCGACCAAATCGGAATGGGGGCACTTCGAAGTGAAAACCTTTGATCAACGGGAACAGATCGATGAAACTACTCGCAGGGCTTACAGCCGGTGCTCTGGCACTGGCCGCTGCCTACTGTAGCCCGGCTGCGGCTGACGGCATGCCACGGCGCGCTGCGCCTCCGCCTCCTGCTCCGGTCGTGCAAGACCCGTGCGCCCCTGGCCCATGGACCGGCTTCTATGTCGGTGGCACCGTGGGTTGGGCACACTCTGAAGGTGAGTTCAACGACCACTACAATACGCTGTCGTATAAGTCTCGGTACGACCTGGAAGACAATGGGTTCACGGGTGGCCTGACGTCCGGCTACAACCTGCAGTGCGGGAACGTCGTTTTCGGAATCGAGAGCGACATCAACTGGGTCGATAGCGGCGACAACAACAAGCACTACGACTTCCACCACTCGCGTTCACTCGACTGGTTCAGCACCACGCGTGGACGCATCGGCTGGGCCAATGATCGCGTCATGATCTACGCCACCGGCGGTATTGCCTACGGTGAAATGGAGCATAAGTGGGGCGGCTACTACAGCACAGGCAATTATAGTGACCCCGGCTACCACAAGAATTCAAGCAGCTCGGATTGGGGCTGGGTTGCTGGCGGCGGTGTGGAATTTCTGCACTCGGATCGCTTCACGATCAAAGCCGAAGCGCTCTGGGTCAGGTTCGATAACGACTCGAAGGGATTCGACTATAAATATAAGCATGAATACTGGGACAATGGTTGGAAGCACAAAGACTACGACAAGAAAGCCCGCTTCAGCCTCGATGATGACATGGTGGTCGTGCGCCTTGGCCTGAACTACAAGTTCGGCGATCGCACGCCGGTCTACGAGCCACTCAAGTAAGGCTCGCGCGACCAAAGGGAGAAAGAAGGCCGCAGGGGAGATGGCGGCCTTTCTCTTTTTTAGAGCCTCAATTCCAAGGCTACTCCGCAGCTTCCACAATCGGCCGCTGACCACTCAGTCCGAGCTGCCGCTTGGCCAGCTCACGCAGCGCATCGATGGGCTTGAGCTTCCCCTCTGCCTCGAAATGCCAATACGTCCAGCCATTGCAGGCGGACTTGCCCTGTGCGACAGCGCCGAGCCGATGAATTGAGCCCTGTGATCCCTGCCAGGCAAGGGTTCCATCGGCCTTGACCTCGGCCTTCACTTTGCGGCGCTCGTCAAACAACTCCGAACCCGCCTCAAGAATGCCGAGCTCGATGATCGTCCCGAATGGCACCCGCGGCTCGGCGCGTTTGGAGCGTGTCGTCTCCAATGCCGTCGGTCCCAGCGGCTGCACTCTTTCAATCCGCTCTGTCGCAGCGCGCGCATAATCCGGATCGCGCTCGATGCCGATCCAGCGACGGCCCAGCCGCCGCGCGACAGCACCAGTGGTGCCAGTTCCGAAAAACGGATCGAGCACCACATCCCCCGGATTGGTGGTCGCAAGCAGGATGCGGTGCAACAGCGCTTCCGGCTTCTGCGTCGGGTGCGCTTTACGACCGCCTTCGTCCTTCAACCGCTCCGGTCCCGAGCAGATCGGAAACAGCCAATCAGACCGCATCTGCAGGTCATCGTTACCCGCCTTCATGGCTTCGTAATTGAACGTCGCGCGCGATTTCTGGCTGCGGCTCGCCCAGATCAGGGTTTCGTGGGCATTGGTGAACCGCTTGCCGCGGAAGTTCGGCATCGGATTGGTTTTGCGCCAAATCACATCGTTCTGAATCCAGAACTCGAGATCCTGTAAAGCAGCGCCAAGCCGGAAGATGTTGTGATAGGAGCCGATCAGCCAGATCGCGCCATCGCGCTTGAGAATGCGGCGGCACTCTTTAAGCCAGGCTCGCGAAAAACGATCATAGGCTGCGAAATCCGAGAACTTGTCCCAATCGTCGTCAACGCCATCAACGACGGAATTGTTGGGCCGCAGCAGATTGCCTTCGAGCTGCAAATTGTATGGAGGATCGGCGAACACGAGATCCACGCTCGCATCGGGAAGCTTTTTCAGCTCCTCCAGGCAGTCGCCGAGCATAATCTGATTAACACGCGGGGCAGAACTTACCCGATGACGCAAGACCATGGCGCTAC
>JAEYYQ010000027.1 GCA_023428365.1 Pseudomonadota bacterium
ACGCGAGCGTCCGCAGGGACTCGGTCTTGAGGGTTACTTCGCCGTCGACGCCGCGCTGACCGGCTGAAATGGAGCCGCTATAGGACATTTCCACAGGCCGACCTGCGATCGCAATTGTAAGCGGCGATGACGCGCCAGCTACAAGCGCGGCGGGCGAATCCAGCATGATGTTGATGGTCATCCGCTCGCGCCGCCAATTGAGATTGCCCTTCGCTTTGAGCGGCGTCGACAGTGAGGGCAGCGCAAATCTCAGATTGAGATCGCTGATCTCCTCCTGCGTGTTTTTACGATCATCGCTGTAGCGGATGGTGCCATCGTCGATGCGGACATCATGCAATGCGAAGGACCGGAGCGCGTTTTCGCGTTTTCCTCCTCCGCCCACGCTTGGCATTTGTGCATAGATAACGCGCGGGAGGGGTTCGGTCTCGACGGGCTGAGCAAAATCCCAGGTGCGTCGCCCGGCGGTATCGACGCGCAAATTCAGTTCCGGCCTGCGCAGCACGAGGCGCCCAACCCGGACCTCTCCCCGCAGCAGTGGCCAAATTTCCACATTGGCTTCGACTTCGGCGATCCGCAGCATGGGATCGCTGCCCATGCTGTGCGGAGAAGACAGCGAGGCCCTTTCGAGCCGCACGCCGACATGCGGGAAAATACGGAAAGAGGTACGACCGGCCACGTGCATTTCGCGGCCGGTGCGCTCACGAACCTGTTGAATGAGCTGGTCGCGGACCAAATCGGTCGGTGCCGCGATAAACAGGAATGTCCCGGCAGCGACAGCCAGCGCGGCGATCGTAACCGTGGTCCATAGCAGGAACGAATAAATGACACTGGACCGGGCACGCGGCGGCGGGCGGCGCGGAGGCCGGCTGGATGCAGGCGGGCGTGACTCAGCGCGCGGCACGGGAGGCCGTGCTGCGGGGGCATTGGCCGCGATATTTCGCTGTGTCGGGCGCGTATCGGTCATTGAGGGCTATTCAAACTGCTTCGCACCTGAGTGGCAACCGGACGATAAACCGGATGATTCTATGGCATCCGATTGTGTCATCCACCGGGATTTGACCAGCAAGGTCTCACGCAGTATTGACGGCCTGCGGGGCTGCGTCCGCGATCCGGCCACTGCCCTCGTTTCCTCCGGCGCCTTTCCAGGTGCGCCTGTACCCTCATGCTGTGTGACCTCACGAAAGAGGCATGAATGCCAGACGGTTCGCGCGGCAGCGGGCTGAATTCAGACCCCTCTGCAAGCTTGATCCAACGAACGAGAGCGGTCGTCGCGAAATGGGGCGTCCGCCTGATTGTGGGCTACACGGTTGGCGTGCTGGGCGCCGTCCTGGCGCTCTACCTCAATATCCCGTTGCCCTGGTTCCTCGGAGCCCTTGTCGCGTGTCTCATCGCCGCCGTATTGAACGCTCCCGTGCAGCAACCACGGCTGCTGTCCGTGCCAGTCCGCATTGTGCTGGGAGTCGCTATCGGGTCGTCGTTCACGCCGGAACTGCGGGGTCAATTCGGTGGCATGATCGGCAGCCTGCTTATGCTCGTGCCATTTATGGTGATGATCATCGGCGTGGGCACGGCGTTCTTCGTGCGCTGCGCCGGATTTAACCGGCCGACCGCCTTTTTCTGCGCCGTTCCCGGCGGTTTGACCGACATGGTGACTATGGCGGCGGACGCGGGGGCCAACGCCCGCGTGGTCACACTGGTTCAGGCAACGCGTATCCTCATGATCGTCGCTCTGGTGCCATTCTGGTTTCAGTGGACGGGTGATCGGAATATTGGCGGGGCTGCGCTTCGAGGTGTTCGACTTGCCGACTTTGGAATGATCGACGCCGCCGCGCTGATCGGCCTTGGGGTGTTGGGTTGGTATCTCGCAAAGCGCATCGGATTGGCGGGTGCCCCGATTATCGGTCCAATGATCCTGAGCGGTCTTGCCCATGCTGCCGGCTTGACCTCCGCGAAGGTGCCGATCGAGCTTCTGATCTTTGCTCAAACGACCCTCGGGATCATGCTTGGAGCGCAATTCCGGGGCGTTACTTGGAAGGAGTTCTCGACGACCCTCGTCTGGGGCATCGGGTTCGGTCTTTTGCTGCTGGTTCTGACCGGTACTGTCGCTGTCGGGGTGGCCGATTTAACCGGTTTTGATATGGGCAGTGTGTTTCTGGCCTATGCCCCTGGTGGGCAGGCGGAGATCAGCCTCCTGGGGCTGCTGCTGGGGCTCGACGTGGCGTTCATTGCGCTGCATCACCTGGTGCGGCTCACCATCGTGATTTTCGGCGCACAGATCGTCTTTGCATCGAACAAGAGCTGGCGCGGCGACAGTTGACGGGGCAGCCGCGTGGCGCCCAAATTGCTCGGTCGAAACCATGAGGATTTGGCGCGATGGCTGTCCGTTATGTGAAGAAGGCCGAAAAGAGCCCGCGAACCGGTGAAGACGAAAACCGCGCTCGGGTCGCCGAGATGCTGGCGGAGATCGAACAAGGCCGCGAGGCAGTCGCACGCCAATACGGTGAGAAACTCGACGGATATGCCGGCGAAATCGAGGTCTCTCAGGAGACGATTGCAGCGGCGGCGCGACAAATCCCAACTCAGCTGAAAGACGACATCGCGTTCTCCCACGACCGCGTGCGCAAGTTCGCTGAGCGTCAGAAAGCCAGTGTCAGTCCGTTCGAGGCCGAAATCGAACCGGGCATTATTCTGGGGCAGCGGCTCATTCCGGTGGCGACGGCTGGCTGTTACGTTCCAGGCGGTCGATATGCACACGTCGCCTCGGCGATCATGAGTATCACGACGGCGAAAGTCGCGGGCGTGCAGAACGTCATTGCCTGCTCTGCGCCGCATGGTGCGGCTGGCATCAATCCAGGAATTCTTTACGCCATGCATTACTGCGGGGCGGATCGGATTCTGGCGCTCGGCGGCGTGCAGGGGATCGCGGCTCTCGCGTTCGGGCTCTTCACCGGCCATGCCGCAGATATTCTTGTCGGGCCCGGCAATCGTTTCGTTGCTGAGGCTAAACGCATGCTGTTTGGCCGCGTCGGTATCGATTTGTTTGCGGGGCCGACGGAAATTGCCATCATTGCCGATAAAACCGCTGACCCGGCCATCGTGGCGACCGATCTCGTCGGGCAATGCGAGCACGGGCCGGATAGTCCGGCGTGGCTGGTGACGACCAGTCAGTCATTGGCGGAGGCTGTGATCAGCCGGGTGCCGTCGTTAATTGCGGCGTTACCGGACACGCAGCGGCTGAATGCAGAAGCGGCGTGGCGCGACTACGGTGAAGTGGTTGTCGCGGATAGCGATGAAGAAGCCGCGCAGATTTCGGATCGCTGGGCGCCTGAACACCTCGAACTCCTGACGGCAAAGAATGATTGGTTCACGGCGCGGCTCACCAATTATGGGTCACTGTTCGTCGGCGAGGAGACGACCGTGGCGTATGGCGACAAGGCGCAGGGCACGAACCATATCCTGCCGACCAAGGGCGCGGCGCGTTATACGGGCGG
>JAEYYQ010000107.1 GCA_023428365.1 Pseudomonadota bacterium
GTGCTGCCGTCGATGAGCGCATTGCGAATCGACTGCGGCAGGCCGAACTGGTGACCACCGGCAGCCCACGCCGCGAGAAAACATCCATCGCGCTCGATATCGCGGAACATTTCGCGGCTGACGGAAACTTCGGCGTCCCGCGAACTGTTGCGCCGTGTCGTGAACAGCTTGGGAAACTCGAAGGAGCGCAAATCCGGGAGACGCCGCCGCGCGGCTGTCAGAAGGACGTCGGGTCCGATCTGGCCTGTAGCCACAACCAGCACGAGGCGGCCGGGTATCATCCCACCAACGCTACGAACTTGAGATCTCACGGCTATCGATTCGGCAAGCGTCATGATGAGATCCTGTTTTCACATCAAGGCGTTTTCCTGGCGCACGCAGAGTTCACTGCATGCACATCCAGCCTGCGACTCAACTCATCTGACCTGATGCTAGTTCGTCGATAAGGCAGGCACGAGTCCTGCCAGTGCGATCCCCGGAGGAAGCCGCGCGCGTGTGGCCGATTGGCTCGCCTAGCCAGCGGCGCGCAGTGCCGATACTTTCCGTGCGTGCGCGACAATGATGTCGGCGGCCGCATCGCTGGGCGTGCCGCTTTTCAGTTTCATGCGTTCGGGAATTCGCGCCAGCGCGTCGCGCTGCCGTTGCCGTTCGGGCGTATCGGACAGCAGCGGCGCCAGCGCCGCCGCCAGCTTGTCGGGCATGCAGTCTTCCTGGAGGAACTCCGGAAACGCGTTCTCGCCCAACACGAGGTTAGCCAGCACGAACGAATGAACCTTCACCAGGAACCTGAGACGCGCGGCCACCGCATCGACGCGATATCCAACCACCATCGGCGTCCCCGATAGCGCGAGTTCCAGGGTGGCCGTACCCGACGCAACCAGCGCGGCATCGGCGAGCTTGAAAGCGCGGAACTTATCGTCTTCGGCCTCGATGAGGTGCGGCTTCACGGGCCATAGCTTACAACCCGCATCGATCATCGCACGGACATGCGGCACCGCCGGGATAATGACTTCCGGGATGATGCCGCGCTCGCACAGGTTCCGTATCGCATCGCCGAACGGATCCATCAGCCGTCCGACCTCGGACGCACGGCTACCCGGCAGCACGAGAAGTACCGGCCGCCCCGGTGTCAGCTGCAGACGCTCCACCAGCGGCGCCGGATCGAGCGCCTCAAGCCAGTCCCATCGTTCGATCAGTGGATGACCGACATATGTGCAGGGCGGACCACCGAGCCGTTTATGCGCATCCGGTTCGAACGGCAGCAGCGCCAGCACATGATCGACATAGGCACGCATCTTCTTTGCGCGCCCCGGGCGCCATGCCCATACCGACGGGCTGACGTAGTCGACAATCGGGATATCCGGCCTGCGCTTGCGAATGCGCTTGGCAATCGGATGCGTAAATTCCGGACTGTCGATAATCACCACAACATCGGGCTTGAATGCGATGGCGGCATCGATCGCGCGATGCACGCGCCGCACGATGCGCGGCAGACGCGGCAGGATCGACAGCGGTCCCATCACGGCGACATCCGCCAGCGGGAACAGGCTATCGAGGCCCTGCTCATGCATCTGTTCTCCGCCGACGCCGGCCATCACCACGCCATCGCCAAGCCGCGCGCGCAGCGCCCCCATCAGCCGTCCGCCAAGCGCGTCGCCCGAATGCTCTCCCGATACCAAGAAGATGCGCACCGCATCGGTGCGTCCACCCGCGCCACGTGGCGTCGCCGCGGCGAACAAGCCGTGCTGCTCCGCAGCCGTGACGAGCGCGCGACGTTGATCGCCATCGCCGGGAGTTGACGCCAAAACGATCCCCGCCAAACCGGCAGCGGCTGTGCGTTCCACGATCTCCCGTGGATCGGCCGGACACTGCCGGAGAGCAACCACGCCGCGTCGCCGCCGCGAGCGGCGCTCTCCCCACTGCCGCCCCTTGCCCGCCCGCGCAATCGTATCGGCGGCACCTTCTCCTGCCTCGACCGCAAGCACATGACGGCGCGCGACGACAACAGCCTCTCCGGCATGAAACGGTTCGCTTGCGGTGATGACGGCCAGCGCGCGGGCCGCATCGCGACGGTCGTGCGGACTGCCTTCACCGCAGATCCGCACCAGTTCCGCGTCCGAAACCTGCAGGCGGCGATCCATATGAGAAGCGTGCGGCGCAACGCCAGCCAGAAACAAGCCGGTCTTTTCCAGGCTCCCGCGCAGAGCCTCGCGTTCAGCAAGCAGCACCTGCCCGGCGGCGACCGCGACACCTGCCAGTCCAGCAGCCGCAGCAGCCTCAATGGTCCGTGGACCGATGGTCGGCAGATCGACGCGCAGCTCCTGGCCGGGTTTGGGCGCTTTGACCAGCACGCCGCCGACCCCGCCCTTGCCCTGGCTGCGCAACTGCGCGAGCCGCGCCAGCATGGCATCCGTCCCCTCAGCCGCCTCGATGGCAACCGGCCGGCCGTCAGCGATCACGACAGCCTGTCCGACGTCGGCGCCGGCCAGTCCCGAGATCAGCGCAAACCCCGTTTCCAGATCACGCCGGTTCTGTTCGTTCGGTATCGCGGGGCCGACGACGTCAGGCCCCGTCAGCAGCGACGGCGCGACGTCCTGCGCGCCGATAACGCGAAAACCCTGACCTTCGAAGAAC
>JAEYYQ010000108.1 GCA_023428365.1 Pseudomonadota bacterium
AGCCACCCATGTCCGACACTCCGGTCCTATGGAGCATGGATGAGCGCGGCGTTGCCCACGTCATCTTGAATCGTCCCGCCGTCAACAATGCCTACGACGGCGGGATGATCGACGGCCTGCACGCGGCCATGGATGCGCTCTCGGGTGCGTCCGGGCTTCGCGTGGTGGTCATAAGCGGCAATGGCCGTCATTTTCAGGCCGGTGCTGATCTCAAGTGGCTCAATGCCGTCCGCTCGGGCACGCGAGACGAAAACATCGACGCCTCGCAACGCACCGCCGGTGCCGTCGATCGCCTCAATCGACTGCCCGTACCGACGGTTGCCCTCATCCAGGGCTTCTGCGTCGGTGGCGGGACTGGGCTGGCTGCGGCTTGCGATGTTGTGATTGCAGCCGAGGACGCCACGTTCGCGATCTCGGAGGTCCGCTGGGGCCTGACCGCAGCAATCATCATCCCACAACTTGCCGATGCCATTGGCGCCCGCCAGATCCGTCGCTACGCACTGACCGGCGAACGATTTGGAGCGGAGGAAGCGCGACGCATCGGGCTGGTCCACGAGGTTGTTCCAGCCTCCGAGTTACGTGCTGCCGGCGATCGGATGGTCGATGCCTTGCTCGCAAATGGCCCCAGGGCGATTGCGGAAACCAAGTCAGCGACGTTCGACCATGCCTTCGGCAACGTCGGCAAAGATGCGATGTCAGATCTGGTCACGAGCCACGCTGAAAAGCGCATGTCGGATGAAGCGGGTGAAGGCCTGACCTCATTCAAGGAAAAGCGCCCCGCACGCTGGTAATTCCGCCGGGCCTACCGCACGGGCCTGCGGCTTTGCTGATTGACTAGTCCTTTCAGAGATCATTTTAGCCAAACGCTCCTCACATCGTGCGCTGCGAAACGGCACGTTGGGAACTGCTTGCCGCACGGGGAGTTTTGCGCCGAGACATAAGTTGCTTCGCCCCGGTGGAGTTGCACATGCGTACTGCGCTGGCTTCGATAGTTTTCCTGCCGTTCATTCTCGTACCCGGCTCAACCTCTGCCTCGGTACCGGAACCGGCGATTGTCGATACCGAGCTGGTCAGGGTTCGGGTCGAAACGATTGCCAACGGCTTGGAGCATCCGTGGGGTTTGGCTTTCCTTCCGGACGGGCGCTACTTGGTCACTGAACGAAATCCCGGTCAGCTTCGCATTGGCACCGTTGACGGAGAACTGTCCGAGCCGGTCAAACGCGTCCCTGACGTCTTTCGGTATCAAGGACCGGCACGACTGAGCCAGGGCGGCCTTTTCCACGTCGCCGTCCACCCACAGTTCGAAGACAATCAGCTCGTCTACTTGAGCTTTTCACAGCCCTCGTCGGAAGGTGGCGGGACCGCAATCGCGCGCGGACGCCTCAGCGAGGATGACGATACGCCCCGCCTCGACGACGTCGAAATCATCTACTCGATGAACGTTCACGATTCCGCCGGAGTGAATTTCGGTGGGCGTTTCATTTTCGAGCCTGGCACCAACCACATCATCCTATCAGTCGGCGATCGTAACGCGATGGCGCGCGCACAGGATCCCAAGGATCACGCCGGCTCTCTTATACGCATCACCGATACCGGCGACGTCCCGACAGATAACCCCTTCGTCGGCGAGACCGTGAGAGACGAGAAGATCTTCGCGTTGGGTTTGCGCAACGCCCAGGGCCTCGCGATCGATCAGCGGACAGGAAGCCTGTGGGTCAGCGATCAGGGACCACTGGGCGGCGACGAGGTCAATCTGATCAAGCCAGGGCGCAACTACGGCTGGCCGATTCAAACCGGCGGCGTGGACTTCTCCGGCGCTCCGATCGGCCGAGGCGCAATCGTGGAAGGTTATGAGGCTCCCGCATATATCTGGGAGACACGAGTTTTGCCCTCCGGCCTCGCAGTTTACGACAAAGAGCAATTCCCCATGTGGCAGGGCGACCTCCTTCACGGCGGCCTGTACGCGCATGGGCTGCTGCGCACCCGGATCACCAACGGAAAGGCAGCGACAAGCGAAGTCATGCTGGCCGGGTTCAACCGGCGCATTCGTGATGTCGCCATTGATGGCAAAGGTGCGATCTGGCTGCTCACGGACCACGAGGACGGTGAGGTCCTGCGGCTAACGCCCGAGCGACCGTTGGCTACCGGCGCCCCCTCCGGTCAGGCAACCGGAGCACACGGAGGTGGTCCTGCACGATAAACCGCGCAGCCCCACTCAAACCGGATCGTCGTTGCGCGCGGGTCGGACCCACAACCAGAGAACACCCAATACCGCAAGCGCGATAAGCCCCTGAAGGCCCATGATCCGCAGCGCTTCGACCGTCGCGTACTGATCGAACAGACGGCCGGTGTTGTAGAAGCCTATCGTCGATGTTCCGATGAACATCGCGAGAAAACCGCTGGCACGCCCACGCATTTCAGGCGGCGACAACATATACACCAGAGCATACTGGGACGCCGCAAACGCAGCCGACGCCGCTCCCAATAGCAGCAACCCAACGACGACTGACCCCAGAACCAGCCACGCCGACAGGCCAAGCAGAATACCGAGAAAGCTGAGCACGCCGAAGTAGTAGAGAGGAAACAGCGAACGCTGCCCGGCCATCATGGCAATCAGCAGCGCGCCCAGCGTGCCGCCAATCCCCTCACACGCCGAAAGCGCTCCGATCGCCGTCGGAGACAAACTGAATTCCCTCTCTCCGATGACCGGCACCATCGTCAGCACGGGGAAGCCCCAGATGTTGAATATGACCGTAATGCCGAGAATGACCATCAGCGGCCGGTTGCGGAGCAACTCGATCGGCGGAAGCAGCATGCGAAACGGCGACGGCCGTGGCGCCGGCGGAGCCAGCTTTTCCACGGGCTGCGGAGCTTCAAGACGTCCCGAAAGGATCACGCAGATGGCGTAACCCAAGGTGCAAATGAAAAAGACACCAACAATCCCCGACCATTGATAGAAAGCGCCGCCCAGTAAGGGACCAAGCGTGCGCATGACGAACATCGTCGAGCTGTCGAGGCTCGTTGCGGCCGTGATGTGCTGGCTACCGACTTTATCGATCATCAGCTGCCGGCGCAGAGGCATATCCGTTGTCCACACGAAGCCGGATAAACCCGCGTAAAGCAGAACGACGGCGTAGCCTGCCATACCGAGAACAGCAACAAGCGTCAGAGTAGCGGACGCGGTGAAGGCTGCGGCATAGCCGATGATCAACATCCGGCGGCGATCGAAATAATCAGCCAATGCTCCCACAGCCACGCCTAACAGGATGTACGGCACCATCCGCACGATCGCGACCAGCGCAACAAGGGGCGGCGATTTGGTGACTTCGTAGGCAAACACGCCCAGCGCCAGGAATTCGAGCCAGCGCGCAATGCCGACAGCCGCGCCGATCAGCCACAAACGGCGGTAATCGGGCACGGCAAAAAGCACGCGCATCGCGGAAGTGGGATTGATCACTTGAATGGCAAAGGAGACCAGGGGTTCAAAACCTGGAGCATTGCCCGAAAATCATGCGCTTGTCGATCACGGGAAGGGCAAAGCGCCGGGATGCTGATCACTCATTGCGGCATGGCTGCCGTTGCTCAGCGAAGCGAGGCCTGGGCAGACCGTCGGGCCTGCCCAGGCGAGTTGTGATCAGACGAGTGCTGCGCCTGCACTCTTGAGCCGCTCGACAATGCTTTCGCTGATACCCGGCACGCGATGCACGTCATCCCAGTTGCGGAACGGGCGGCGTTGGATCAAAGCCTCGACGCGGGCCCGGCCGACGTTGGACATGTCGGCCAGCAGATCCGCAGACGCTGTGTTCAGGTTGACCATATCGTGACAGTGCCTGGCGGAATAGGAGGCGTCGTCGTTAGAGTAGATGCGCTGGATGATCGCATTCGTCATGGCAGCCCCTCATTGCCCAAAAACTGGTCGGTAACGTGCGGAAATCTGGATAGTTCCACGCACAACGATTGGGCAGCAACTGCACAAAAAATACGGATGGAAATGAGGCCTTGCGTCTACCGATAAAGGTCAGAACGCGTCGGAGGCAGTGCTGGCGGGCGTTTGGCGTTGCGGCTCACGAGAGTTTGAAAAAGCCTCAGCGTTCCGCGCGAAAACGCGAGTGACACACCCGCAAGATACGCAACCCAGATGCGGTATTTTTCCTCACCCACAAATGCGATCGCCTTCTCACGCTCGGCCGTCAGGCGCTCGCACCACAGTTTGCAGGTGCGAGCATAATGGAGCCGCCAGGCTTCGATATCCTGCACTTCGAATCCGGCGCGCTCCATCGCCACTGCGGAATGGCCGATGTCATCCAGCTCGCC